>NZ_JAHHUL010000015.1 GCF_019008365.1 Phosphitispora fastidiosa
GAGGACTTGACCTGAAGTAGTAGTGAAATTCTCTTACGAACAAATTCTCTGTAAAGTTTTGAGGGAACAAACCTCAACTAAATACCGATTACATTTTCCGGTGACTATGGCGAGAGGGATCACCCGTTCCCATCCCGAACACGGCAGTTAAGCCTCTCAGCGCTGATGGTACTTGGACCGCAGGGTCCTGGGAGAGTAGGACGTTGCCGGATTTTAATATGAAGAACCACTTGTGAGAGCAAGTGGTTCTTCTCATTGACAAACACCATCAGCAGTTAAGGGTGGATGTATTCCTCCGGCGGGCAACGTCTCCGCCGGCAGCGGCTCCCGCAGTGGCGGGTTTACCCCAAGGGTACCGCCACCTCTAAGCACTAAAGTGCTAAGAGGTGCCATGGCCAGCCCGGCCGGACGACAGACACCGCCTTCCGGAACACATCGACCCTTAACAAAAACCTGATTTTGTCAACAGGTTAAACCACTTGATTTTTACAAAGAGTTTTTCATATTTGAGCAAGATAGAAGAAAAAAGGAAGGTTTGCGCTAAGCGCAAACCAAAAATTTTTAAGGTGGCAGATATGTTCCGGAAGGATGAGTCTGACGTCAGCCGGCCCACGAGCTGAGCGAGTGGCAAGCCGGCTGAGTTGTAGCCATCCTGGAGGAATATATCTGCCACCCTCCATCAGCGCGACCCGAGCTTCAGACTTGTGACAGCAATCCTTCACTGAGGGAAGAACGCTATTGATGTTTTCATTTATGTCATTTCCGGGAGCCTACTCATATACTATAAAACTAGCCGAAATATAGTTCGCGTCATAAAGGTTATTTCCTCCTTATGGAGAATATTCCATATAAAAGCATAACGACAAAGGTGTTGAGGTCGTTGAAAAAGAGATGGATTGTGTTACTTGGGATTTTAGCTGTCTGGCTGACAGTTTCCTTAGCTGCTTATATTAACAATACGGTAACCATGAAAACCATGTACCTGCCCGAGTGGAAACTTAGCGAAGATAACCCGGTGCAAATTAAAGAGATTCGAATTATTAATAAAGAGAGTAAGTCTCCAGAAATTCCTGATAACATTTGGAACAGATTGATTTTGAAATCAAATTGGGTTCCCGATAGCGCCAAATATTTTCTTGTCAGAGTAATCCGTTTCTACAGTTTTACCTATGATAAATCTAATTCATGGATACTTGAGGCCTCGGGATGCTATCTTGATGCTGATGCTGAAGCTGATGTTGAGGTTAAGTCTAATTTTCCTGATATTGATTTAAAGATTAACGGTGCAGATGTTGTTACCCAGGGTATGAGCAGTAGGGGTAATGAAGAAAGCAATTTTAGGCTTTTTACTGCCAGGGCGCAAAATATTGGACATAATGTTAAGTCAATTGAGATTTTATGGGAGTGGAACGGTAAAAACGGTCAACAGACTTACACTAATGATTTTACCTCTATCTCCTACAGTTTTTTTGACAGCAAACCCGGGGAATACCAAAACTTCGACCCTGAAGTGGCAGCATCAGAGGCTTTTTGGAATTATCTAAAAGGAAAAGATGCTGATGGATTTGCACTTGCCAGATCTGAATTAGAACAAAAATTAATGTGGATCAAAGGCCACGAGGATATGAGTGTGCAAACGATTACGAGGTATGTTGGAAATTGCGCTGGGTTTGACGGCGTCATGTCTGTAAAATTCAGTTGTACTTTAGAACCAGAGATCACTGGAATTGAGACCACTGATGTGAGCCAAGTATTTTACTTGGTGCAACAGAATGGGAAGTGGAAAATTATTTATATTGGGCCCGCAGATTGCTGAAAGATACCAGTGGCTGTCCGCAATTGGCCCAGAGCTGAGCGAAGCATGAAACTATTCGATTTGAAAATTCATAAAGGAATAGCCACCGGTTTTAATTCCGGTGGCTATTATCTATATATGGGGATTTTAGATAGCAATTGATGTTAAACTTCTCTTCCGGTATCTAAACTTTTTTCATGGTGAACTCTTCAAACTGACCTTCACATGGTTTACCGGCGGCGACGCGGATGGACTTGCGGCTAGGATATATTATAATTGAAGCCTGAGTGGAAAATACTGCACCATGGCGGCAAATCGTATTTTCTCCCGGAACCTCTTCATTATGATCAGCAAGTATCTCTTCAATAGAGTCGGGGTTTATTGCTCCTTTGGAGAGCAATTGTTCGGCCCTTGAGTATCTTGAAAGGCTGGAGTTATATACAGCTTCTCCTCGCAGCCGGGGTAAGGCTTTATCACCCCATTTGGCATCCATAGGAAATTGATTTTTTGTCATTTCCGGCGATGTATAGTGGTTTGTGGCAATGATATAGTTATTTTCGGCCAACCGCTGAGCTGAGCTTGACCTGCTGGTTTCCAGCACTCTCATGTCACCTGAAGCGTCAGCCAGCAGAATACTGGCCCCTGCATCCCTGTTGTGCCGGTTAATTAATCTGGCAGCTTCTTCAACAGTGTAACATGTTTCCAGCGCCTCCTGGAGAACAATGCTAAGGGGGATACTTTTAATGCTAAGACTGTCAGACGGGTAAGCAAAAGTATGCAGAAAACATAACCCGTGTTCGTTTACCCCCGCATGGGCTCCTGAAGAAAAGGCCAGAGATACGTCAAGTGTCTGGCAGCCAGCCATGGGCTTGTTTCTCCTGACAAAAAGCATGTCCTGGTAAGGAAGGGTATAGTCCAGGTTCTTAATCAATACAGGTTCACCTGTATTGGTAGCCTCCGGCTTGATGCCCATTATGGTTCCGGATCCAAGTGCATACATACTGGGTTTGGGCGTAAGCTCCATTTCAATTGCCTGGAGCAGGTAGATAATTTTCTCGGGTATGTCTGCACCTGAAGCAATCCCTTTGATTCGCTCATGCTGTTCGGGGAGTGCATCTTTAACAATCTTTTTCAGAAAGTTTTCGGCTTTCTGTTGACAATGGATAAGATAAAGGGCTTTGGGAGCAAATTTTGCTTTTCGAATCATCTCCAGGTGCTGAGAATCAGAAAAAATTTCCCAAGCAGCATGAATGGCCTGTTTGCCCATTCGGCCCTGCTGTATGCCTACCATATAATGAGAACCCATACAGTCCAAGAATCTGACAGCCATTTTTTTACCCTCCTCGGTCACGAAGGTTCTAGCAGCAACTTATATAAACATTTAAACAATTTTTGACAAAATCCTTCTTTTTAATATAATTAATTAGTAATTTCTTGTAGGAGAGGAAAGAACTATCTCATCTAAAGGCCAATCACGTAGGGCGTGTTTACCTCAAAAGACAAAACCCCCCAATGGAGACATCCTGAGGATATATTCCAAATAAGGGGTCCCCGGTTCAGGAAAATGGTTGTGTGTTCAGATAGGCAAGCTTTTATGGTTATGCCATGTAGTCGATATTGAGTGCCTCGGTCACTTTCCTGACATAATTACGAGTTTCCTTAAAAGGTGGAATTCCACCGTATTTATTTACATTGCCCGGACCAGCATTATATGCGGCCAGGGCTAGCTGCAGGTTTCCGTCGAACTTATCCAGCATCTGCTTCAGATATTTTGCCCCTGCTTCTATATTCTCAGCAGGGTTAAAAGGGTTATTAACCCCCAGGTACTTAGCTGTTTGCGGCATTAACTGCATTAATCCCTGGGCGCCTGCCGAGGATTGGGCACCAGTGTCAAAATTGGATTCAACCTTAATTACCGCTTTTATAAGTTCCGGCTGCAGCCCATGCCGCCGGGCTGCGTCCATAATCAGTGTGTTAAAATCAGGGTGAGCGTCTGCGGATTTACTGCTCCTGGCTGTTAGAGTCCTCTTTTGGCCCAAGGGGCTAACTGTTCCCGGATATCTAACCTTATTAAAAGCCTCTGTTAATTTCATAAAAAGATATGTTTCGACAAAATTCCACACATTAATATCTCCTTCCCCACCTATTTCCATAATAATCCGAGAAGCAGAATTTGTAAAGAACCTTTATAGTATTTGGTACATAGAATAGTATATGGTTATATTACAGGAAACTTGTCAACAATACAGACTCAGGGAAAAATAATTGGGATTACTATTTACTTAAGTTTATATATAATGGAAAGGAAGGTTAGGGGGAACGTTAATGAAGGGCTTGGTTCATTGCAGTTTTTGCGCTGAAAAGATTTATGAAGGCGAAGAAGGATTTAAATTACTGGGACGGTATATATGTGAAAAATGTGAAAAGAAGATTGTCGATTCTACAGTAGAGGATAAATCTTACTTTCTTTTAAAGGAGAAGGTGAGGAACATTTGGTTTACCTGCTGAATTTGACAGTGAGTATTTTCACTGTTTTTTTTTATATTAGGCAGGGGCAAAAAGGAATTTACCTTAAATAAGGCGAATTCAACAGTGAGAAAGGGGCTTATTCCAATGCACAAGTCCGGGTATATGCCTTTAATAGAGGCTCTGGTGAAGAACAAAAAGAGGAATATTGTTCCCTTTCATATGCCGGGTCACAAGAAGGGCCGGGGCATCCACCGGAAATTTGCCCGTTTAATGCGGACCAACCCTTTTGCTTTAGATATGACCGAAATTCCCGGGCTGGATGACCTTCACAATCCTATGGGGCCGATAAAAGAGTCACAGCAACGGGCTGCCCGGCTTTTTGGTGCAGACAGGACTTTTTTTCTCGTAAATGGTTCTACTGTAGGAATACATGCAGCTCTTTTATCGGTATGCAGGAGAGGAGAAGAAGTATTACTTCCCAGGGACATGCACCGCTCGGTAATAGGGGCGTGTATTCTTGCCGGTCTGAAGCCAAGGTATTTACCTCTGCAGCTGGATGCCGAGTATCTGATACCTTATCCCCCTGCACCTGAGGAAATTGCTGTGATGCTTGAAAGATACCCTCTGATTAGGGCAGTATTTCAGGTTTATCCTTCGTATTACGGATTAGCCGGAGATCTGTCAAGAACTGCGGAAGTAGTTCATCGTTATAATATACCGCTGGTTGTTGATGAGGCTCACGGGGCTCACTTTATATTCAGTGATGAATTGCCCCAAACAGCGCTGCAGTCAGGCGCTGACATAAGTATTCAGAGTACCCATAAAACCCTGGATGCCTTTACACAGGCATCTATGCTTCACGTAAAAAGCAAAATTATTGATGACAGCCAAATAGCCCGGCAGCTCGGGATTCTCCAGTCAACAAGCCCTTCTTATTTGTTGATGGCTTCCCTGGATGCAGCAACGGGACATTTGCAAATGTCGGGCAGGCGCTTAATGGGTAGGACCTTAAAGATAGCAAGGTACATTAGGGAGCAAATAAGTGGGATACCGGGGATTAAATGCTTTGGGGAGGATCTTTCCCAGATATCGGGGATGGCTGTTGTTGATCCTACAAAACTTTATATTTCTTTTACGGATTTGGGGCTGTCGGGCTGCCAAGCCGCCGAAATGCTGCATAAAAAGTACCATATTCAGGTTGAACTATGTGACAGGTTCTGTATTTTATGTATGCTGTCAATCGGAAGCAGTCCTGAAGATGGGGACAGGCTTATAAGTGCCCTGACTGACATTGCCTCCAAATCATTCCCTAACGGTGCTGAGAAAAGTTTACCCGGGCCGGTGAATATTCCTCCACCCAGAGTTATTCTCAATCCTGAGGAGGCGTGGTTTGCCCCGCTAAGGCAGGTACTTCTTAAGGAAGCTGTGGGCAAGGTAGCGGGAGAACTGGTAGCCCCTTATCCACCGGGAATACCGCTGCTCTGTCCGGGAGAAATGATTACTAGTGAAATAGTAGCTTTAATCTGGGAATTGAGATCCTGGGATTGCATGTTTCATGGTCCCGGCGACCCCACGCTGGATACCATAAAAGTAGTTGATTCATTTTAATTTACGCACACCGGAGGATTGGATGAAAGGCATATTCATAACTTTTGAGGGCCCTGACGGGGCAGGTAAAACTACCCAGATCAAGATGCTGGGTCTAAGCTTGGAACAGCTGAATAAGAGTGTTGTATACACCAGGGAGCCGGGCGGGACAAGCATAAGTGAAGAAATCAGAGGTTTGCTGCTTGATCCCCGGAACAAAGAAATGGTTGCCCGCACTGAAGCATTATTATATGCAGCGGCAAGGGCCCAGCATGTGGAAGAGGTTATCAGGCCGGCTATTGAGAAAGGACAGATTGTGCTGTGTGATCGGTATACTGATTCCACCATAGCTTATCAGGGATTTGGGCGCGGCATTGATATTGGTTTTTTAAATGAACTCAATGCAATGGCAGTTGCCGGGGTGGTTCCAGATCTTACCCTGATATTTGACTTGGACCCCGATATCGGCATTGGACGCATCAATGAAAAAAGGATTGTGGCAGCAGGAGAAGAAAAAGACCGTATCGAACAGGAAAATATGGAGTTTCACAGGAAAGTGAGACAGGGCTTCAGGGATCTGGCATTATCAGAACCCCAAAGGTGTAAAATAATTAATGCCGGCAGGGACCCGGAAACTATACATTCTGAGGTCGTCCGACTGGTAAAAGAGGTTTTGGGATTATGAAAATCCGCAAAATAACAAAAGATGGTACTTCCGGTTTTGCAATATCTGACAAGGATGCTAAACAGGTTGCCGGTCGGGAAAATCAATCATTTAACGAACAACTGCATAAAGTCCACAATGACATTGTGCACCAGCAGTTGGGGAATTTATTAAGTGATATCGAAAAACAGGGCAGGGTGCTGGGGGGAACTCTAAATATAAGGGACTTAAAAAAATATAAGGATCTCATTCAGAAATTCCTTGATTATGCGGTAAATAAAATGTACCAGATGCGGGAACAGCATGGATGGGACAGAAGAGGCAGGCACAAGGTTTATTCAATGGTGGAGACAGTTAATAAGGAAATGGAAAGTCTAACCCAAATGTTATTATCGGAACAGAAGGATAAAATAGCGGTACTTGCCAAGGTTGATGAGATCAGGGGCTTATTAATAGATATTTATTCATAGACAGAGGGATAATAATTATGATGATAGCTAATGTGATCGGGCATAAACAGCCAAAGATGATTTTACAGAATGCGTTGGCTGAAGGCAGGGTAGCCCATGCCTACCTTTTTCATGGCCCGGAAGGGGTTGGAAAAACCACTCTGGCAAAGGCGTTTGCCAATACCCTGTTGTGCAGGGAAGGAACAGGCGATGCCTGTGGCGAATGCAGTATCTGTATGAGGTTTGCCAAGGGCAGCTTTCCCGACTTTTTCCTGGTAGAACCTCAGGGAAATAACATTAAGATAGAACAGGTGAGGGAACTGCAGAAAACAGCCTCCTTCAAACCTTATGAGGCTTCGGGGAAGGTATATCTGATAAGCCGGGCGGAAACCATGACCCGGGATGCAGGTAACTGCCTGTTAAAAATTCTTGAGGATCCCCCGCCAGGGACAGTTTTTTTATTAACAACTGTAAATCCGTATAATTTATTGCCAACAATTGTCTCTCGCTGTCAAATGGTTGCACTTGGGAAGGTCCCGCAGCAGGAGATAGAACAATTTTTAAGAGATAACAACAGGGGTGACCCTGAAACTGCAGTACTGCTGGCCACTCTCTGTAACGGACTGCCTGGTAAGGCCTGGTCCATGGCTGAACCCGACAAAGGTCTGAGGACAAGGGAGTTGGTCTTTCAGTTGTATGAAAGGGTTAAAAAGGGGGATATCGGTGAACTTATAAAGAAAGCTGAGGAATTTGAGAAAAATAAAGAGATTATGCCTGAAGTACTGGAGCAGTTACTCTTATGGTACAGAGACCAGTTGATATGGAAAGAGACATCTGACACAAGTCTGATTATTAATATTGACAAGATTGAGGAGTTAAAAACAGATTCTGAATATAAAGACAAGAGCTATCTTATAAAGAGTATCCAGAACATTGTTGAAGCCAAAATGCAGATTAGCCGTAATGTAAATTTCAGACTTGCAATAGAAGTACTAATGCTGAGGCTTGCCGGATGTGCTTAAAAAAGGTGGCAGGAGTTAGGAGGGCCCATAATAATGATTAGAGTGGTTGGCATCAGATTTAAATCTGCAGGGAAAATATATTACTTTGACCCAGGTGACATTGATCTCAGGATTGATGAAATAGTTATCCTGGAAACGACCCGGGGGATTGAATCCGGACAGGTTGTTGTTGAGCCTAAAATGGTGGAAGAAGAAAAAATTGTAGCTCCACTTAAGAAGATTATCCGTAAAGCAAATCCGGTTGACTTAAAACAAATTGAAATTAATAAGAACAAGGAAAAAGAAGCCTATAAGGTATGTGCGAAGAAAATCGAAGAACATGGTCTGCCCATGAAACTGGTAGATGTTGAATTCACCTTTGACGCTAACAAAATAATATTTTATTTCACTGCAGATGGAAGAATTGATTTTAGGGACCTGGTTAAAGATTTAGCTGCTATTTTCCGTACCAGAATTGAACTCAGGCAAATCGGTGTTCGAGATGAAGCCAAGATGTTGGGCGGATTGGGTACCTGTGGGCGCGGCCTTTGCTGTGCTACGTTTTTGGGGGAATTTGACCCGGTATCTATCAGGATGGCCAAGGAGCAGAACCTTTCCCTGAACCCGACAAAGATATCAGGCATCTGCGGCAGGCTGATGTGCTGTCTGAAATATGAGTCAGAGGCCTATGAAACTGAAAAAGCGGCCTTTCCTCCTGAGGGGACTCCTGTGATAACACCTGTGGGAGAAGGTAAGGTGGTATCGGTCAATATCCTGAAAAAGAAACTTATGGTAGAAATCAAAGAAAGCAGGCAGCTGGTTGAATTCACACCGGATGAACTGCAGATTTGCCCAAGAGAAAAATGCAAAGACAAATGCAAAGAAAAATGTGTGGAAAAAAGAGATAAAAGACCCCAGAAAAACTCACGAAACTGTGAAAGTGAGGGAAAAGGTGAGGACCTTTGAAACAATTAAATGCCCTGTTGGCCGAATTTGAAGATAAGATGAAGGGTCTTATGCAGGAACTGCAGTCCCTTAAAACAAGAGCTTATGCTTTAGAGGATGAAAACGAGAAACTGCGCCGGGAAATAATGGATGTTTACCAGTATTATCTGAAGGATGCCGCCGATCCCAAAAACAAGCATGAACAAAGCCGGAAACACGGGTTTGAAAATCTGGTCCGCCTATATAGCGAAGGATTTCATATTTGCAATCTTCATTTCGGAGAGTTCCGTTCCGAAGGTGACTGCCTTTTCTGTATGGGGTTTCTTGACAAAAAGTAACGGGGGTTTTAGGTATGCTGTATAATGATTCTGATGCCAATTCCCGTTTTGACATTATGGAGGGAGAGCGGCTTGATGACCTGATTAGGGGAGGCCTAAAGATTATTCAGTCTCCGTCTGCCTTCTGTTTTTCCATGGATGCTGTGTTGTTGGCTAACTTTACCGCTCTGAAGAAGGGGGACAAAATTATTGATTTGGGCACGGGTACCGGAGTGATACCATTGCTTTTAGCGTCAAGGGAAGCAGCTGGGAAAATCATCGGACTCGAAATACAGGAGGATAGCTGTGACCGGGCCAGAAGAAGTGTTCGCGGCAACCGACTCGAAGGTCTCATTGATATAATTCAAGGGGATATTTGTGAAGCAGACAGGGTGCTGGGAGTTGGCCAATTTGATGTGGTAACGACCAATCCCCCTTATCTTCCGGTAGGCAGAGGCGCTCAGAATGTGACTGACGTAATCGCTATTGCGCGTCACGAAATCCGGTGCAGTCTTGATGATGTTGTCAATGCCGGCTCCAGGCTGGTCCGGTATGGAGGGCGAATGACTATGGTCCATCGGCCTGAAAGGCTTTCTGAAATTATTGTTACACTGGAAAAATACCGTTTAAGGCCTCGAAGGCTGCAGATGGTACATCCGAACCCGGGTAAAAAACCCAACATGATACTTATTGAGGCCCAATTGGGCGGTAATCCTGAGCTTATTATACAGGAGCCTTTTTTTGTTTATAATGAAGATGGCAGTTATACCAATGCCTTTTGGGATATTTATTATCCAGGTAAACCGTATTCCCGGGGAAGTGGCTGTTATGACGGTTAAATTTTATACTTATATATTGAAATGCAGCGATGGGAGACTCTACACAGGATATACCAACGACCTGGAAAAGAGAATTGCCAAGCATAATACGGGAAAAGGGGCCAAATTTACGCGGGGCCGGGGGCCTGTAGAACTTATGTTTTCCGAAGAATGCCCCTCAAAAGAACAAGCCATGACCCGAGAAGCAGAGATAAAAAAGCTGACAAGGCAGGAGAAATTAGAGATTATTAAAGGTGATCAGAAAATGACCGGAGATAATAAAAAAGGTATCCTGTACCTGTGTGCCACACCGATAGGCAATCTTGAGGACATCACATTAAGGGCCCTGAGGATACTTAAAGAGGTAAGCCTTATAGCTGCCGAAGATACCAGGCACACCAGGAAGCTGTTGAGCTATTATGATATTCATACCCCCCTTACCAGCTACCATGAGCATAATGAAAAAGGAAAGGGGCAGATTCTGATATCTGAGCTCAATGCCGGAAAAGATGTGGCTCTGGTTTCTGATGCCGGTACACCTGGAATTTCGGACCCCGGATATGAACTGGTATGTCTGGCAATAAATGAAGGGTTTACGGTAGTTCCGGTTCCGGGCCCGGCGGCGCTTGTTAGTGCAGTGGTAAGTTCGGGACTGCCAACAGACAGGTTTGTGTTTGAAGGATTTTTACCCAGGGTTAAAAAAGAGCGGAATAAGGTTTTGGAACAGATGAAGTCTGAGGAAAGGACCCTGGTTTTTTATGAGTCACCCCGCAGGATAATTAAAACACTAAAGGAAATACAAAAACTGCTGGGAGACAGGAAAGTTGCTGTAGCCAGGGAACTTACCAAAATCCATGAAGAAGTTGTGCGGGGATTGCTGTCAGATGTAGTTAGACATTTTGAGGAAAAAAGTCCTAAGGGAGAGTTTGTCATAGTCCTGGAAGGCATTAAAGGAGATGAAAAAAACCCTCAGGTTCATGAAGCTTCCGGTCTGTCTCTAATGGTAATTGATTTAGTCACCCGGGGGTGGGATAAAAAAGAAGCTATTAAGGAAGTTGCCCGTCGCACAGGCACAGGCAGAAACGCTGTATATACTGCCGTATTGGAAGCTGAAGGTAAATAAGTCGGTTAATTAAGGTAAAAAAGAGAAGAACTCCTTTAAAAGAAGTCCTTCTCTTTATTCTACAAGGTAAACTTTAAACTTTTACTGCGCATCAGCCGCATCGGCCATTGCGTGGGCACATTCTTTGCAAACATTTTTTCCGCGGAAGTGCTGCACATCATCCGCGTTTCCACAAAAGATACAAGCGGGTTCGTATTTTTTGAGAATGATTTTTTCACTGTCCACATAAATCTCAAGTGCATCTTTTTCATCAATGCCAAGAGTTCTGCGCAGCTCAATCGGAATCACGACACGTCCGAGCTCGTCAACTTTGCGAACAATTCCTGTTGATTTCATACTTATAACCTCCCAGCGACTTTCGACAAATATTTACAAGTAAATGATACCAGTGATTCCATTAAAAGTCAACCACTTTTTTAGAAAGAATTCTGCCAAATTATGCAGCCATAGTGCCGGTAGTCAAGCTTTGGCAAAAAACAATCCGCTCTAAAAAAATACGAAAGTGGGCAGATATTTAAGGGGGTACAACGAGGATATATTCGGAACCAGTGTATATATGATGCAACTCCAGGGAAAACTTGACAAAAGGCAGTTTTATAGTTATTATCTGTTTATACTCATTAAAATTGGTTTCCGAAATGTAATGAAGGGGAAGAGTAAATACGGGATTATCCGCCCAGAGAGCAGGGAGTAGGTGAAAGCCCAGCCGGAGAAACTGTATTGAACATGGCCCCAGAACAGCAGGCTGAAATTGTTAAGAAAGTAGGCTGTGCCGGATAAGCTCCGTTAACAGGCTTCAGGTATAGAAAACTCCTTCTGTTCAGATAATACATTCTGTACCTGTATAAGGCTTTGTGTTTCACAAAGTAAAAAAGGGTGGTACCACGTGGATATCCCTCGTCCCTTTCGTTATTTTCCGGGGCGTGGGTTTTTCGTTTTTGTGGACCGTTTAAAGTGTATCCAAATAAAGAGGAGTGAGATTATGGTCAGGAAAAGTTTCTACATTACCACACCGATTTACTATCCCAGTGACAAATTACATATCGGTCACGCATACACCACTGTGGCAGCTGATACCATTGCCCGGTATAAGCGGCTAAAGGGATTTGACACCCGGTTCCTGACAGGGTCTGATGAGCATGGCCAGAAAATTCAGCGTACTGCCAAAGAGAGAGGCATGGAACCCAAGGAATATGTGGACCGGATTGTGGCCGGGTTTAAAGAACTCTGGAAGGCGCTGGAAGTCTCATATGACGACTTCATCAGGACCACGGAAGACAGACATAAAGAGGTTGTCCAGGAGATATTTGTTAACCTGTACGAACAGGGGGACATATACAAATCAGAGTATGAAGGTTGGTACTGCACCCCTTGCGAAACCTTCTGGACCGAACGTCAGGCAGAGGGAAAGGTCTGCCCTGATTGTGGGCGTCCGGTAGAGCTTGTTAAGGAAGAAAGTTACTTTTTTAAAATGTCGAAATATGCCGATCGCCTGCTGAAGCATATTGAAGACAATCCTGCATTTATTCAGCCTGTATCCCGCCGCAATGAAATGGTTAACTTTATTAAACAGGGTCTTGAGGACTTATGCGTTTCCAGGACAACCTTTGACTGGGGGATTAAGGTTCCCTTTGACTCCAAACATGTAATTTATGTGTGGATTGATGCATTGACCAACTATTATTCGGCGCTGACGGGAGGTCAACCGGATAATTCTCTGGTTAATAAATACTGGCCTGCCGATGTCCATCTTATGGCTAAGGACATAGTGCGTTTTCACACTATCATATGGCCTATAATTTTGATGGCATCGGGAATTGAACTGCCTAAAAAGGTAGTTGCTCATGGATGGCTGCTGCTTGAAGGCGGGAAGATGTCCAAATCCAAAGGGAATGTAATAGATCCATTAGTGCTGATTGATAAGTACGGAGTCAATGCCATACGTTACTATTTGTTAAGGGAACTGCCTTTTGGCGCAGATGGCTATTATTCGGAAGAGGCGCTGGTACAGAGGATTAATTCTGACCTGGCCAATGACCTGGGCAACCTAGTGAGCCGCTCTGTGGCTATGGTAGAAAAGTACTTTGCCGGTGCGGTGCAGTCTCCGGATGAATATGATGACATCGACAGGGATTTGATAAAGACGGCAGGCGCGGTTGTTGAGGAATATGAGCAGCTTATGGAAACTTACGAACTCAGTAACGCTCTGGTGGCAGTATGGCGATTTATCAGCAGAGCTAACAAGTATATTGATGAGACCTTCCCATGGCTGCTGGCTAAAGACGAAAATAAAAGAGCGCGTCTGGGCACGGTCCTTTACAACCTGATGGAAAGCATCAGGGTCATCACTATTATGGTTGCTCCCTTTATGCCGACATTACCTCCGCGCATCTGGGAACAAACCGGGCTCAAGAATGCGGCAGATGATGTAAAAACATGGGAATCGTTACAAGAATGGGGCCGGTTCCCATCGGGTGCGGCTGTTTCAAAGGGGGCTGCCCTTTTCCCCAGGATCGACGTTGAAAAGGTGCTGAGTGAGGAGGCCGAAAGTACAGCAGTACTGAAACAGGAAGCCGGCGAACAGGAAGCTGGCGAACAGGAAGCTGACAAACAGGAAGAATACGTTTCCTTTGAGGACTTTGCTAAAATAGATTTACGCCTGGCAGAGGTTTTAAGAGCTGAAAGGGTTGAGAAAACGGATAAACTTCTGAAGCTGGAGGTTGCCTTGGGGGACCGGCAGAGGACAATAGTTGCTGGAATTGCCAAACATTATAGTCCTGAAGAGTTGATCGGCAAAAAGATTCTAATTGTTGCCAATTTAAAACCTGCCAAATTAAGAGGAATCTTATCCGAAGGGATGATTCTGGCTGCTTCAGAGGGTGACAGCTTGGGAATTGTTACCGTAGACCCTGACAAAGAGATCCCCAGCGGTTCAAAAGCTAAGTAGTGGAGTTGGTGATAGAGTTGTTTTTTGATTCACATGCTCATCTTGATGACAAAAGATATGATCCGGACCGGAATGAAATGTTAATGCGCGCCAGAGAAAAAGGGGTTTCCGGCATAATTAATGTAGGGTATGATATACCTTCTTCAATGCGGTCTGTAAAGCTGGCAGAGGAGTATGACTTTATTTTTGCTGCAGTGGGAATTCACCCGCATGATGCGGCAGATGCCGGCACAGATGCCCTTGAACAGGTCCGGCTGCTTGCGGCCCATCCCAAAGTTGTTGCAATTGGGGAAATGGGGCTTGACTATTACCGCAACCTTTCACCCCGGGATATCCAGCAAAAAGTATTTAGACAGCAAATAAGTCTCGCCAAAGAGATAAACAAGCCAATAATAGTACACGACCGGGATGCTCATGGTGATGTGATGCAAATATTAAAAGAAGAAGATGCCGCCACAAACGGAGGTGTTTTGCACTGCTTCTCCGGAAGTGTTGAAATGGCCAGGGAATGCGTTAAGATGGGATTTTATATTTCCATTGCCGGACCGGTAACTTTTAAAAATGCCGCTAAGCTTTGGGAGGTTGCCGTTGAGGTTCCCTTGAACCGCCTTCTGATTGAAACAGATGCCCCATATTTGACACCTGAGCCTCACCGGGGTAAGCGAAACGAATCTGCCTACGTGATATTTACCGGTGAACGCATTGCTGAACTAAGGGGGATATCTGCTGGAGAATTGGCGGAAGCAACAACTCGAAATACTCAAGAACTGTTTGGTATTAAAAATTTCTAAAATTAATTTTAATTAGTTGAAAAATAAATCGATGACTCAAATGAAAGCAATAACTAATTGTTAGTGGCGGTATAAGTCGTTAATAGCCCGCCTTTAAAGGAAATAAGCTAAAGTTATCTATTAAGATCACTGTCTGTGAAACCCTCTGCAGGGTTTCTTTTTTTTGTGCCAATATCCCGTGGTTCGCCAAATACTTGGGTAAAGTCGCTGCCATAGAATGACATGTTTCTGGCGGGTAGTATATTAAAATGTTTTTGAAGGCGCAGACCATGGAATTATTTGGCAGTAATTTTTAGACAACCCTGTAGATATATTTTAAAGGACATAGTGTAGATGCGAGGAGGTTAGTGTATGTATGATATTAAGAACGGGGCTGCAAGCCTGAGGATTAATCAGAGCCTGACCACATTTATGGCTTATGTTCTATATGGGGTTCTGGTCCTTGTAGTGGGGATTTTTGTATCTTGTACGGTAAAGGAGGTCTCTGTAAAAATTGATAATAAAACCATATCTTATCATACGTTTGCCCCAACCGTCCAGGAGGTTATCAGGGAAGCCGGCATAAAAGAAGAAATTGGCTTCAGTGGGTCACCTGATACGCTGAAGGAAGGGGAAACGGTAGAATACTATTCGGTATCACGTCACCTGTCATCAAGAGTAAGGGATGGCATGGTTATCTGGGTTTATAAGCATAGAATAACTAAAACAACGGAGAATGAAGAAATCCCGGCGCCTGTTACTAAAAAGTGGGACCTTTACCTGGAGCCCGGGCAGCAGCGGGTAACTCAAGCGGGTAAAAGCGGTGTTATGAAGCATACTTTTATAGAACATTACCGTGATGATGAACTCCTGTCAAAAGAGATGACCGGCAGCACAGTAATTATGAC
Organism: Phosphitispora fastidiosa; assembly: GCF_019008365.1. Taxonomy (NCBI): domain Bacteria; kingdom Bacillati; phylum Bacillota; class Clostridia; order Eubacteriales; family Peptococcaceae; genus Phosphitispora; species Phosphitispora fastidiosa. The sequence goes on from NZ_JAHHUL010000015.1 coordinate 15,794, forward strand.
TCCGACTCCACAGGTTATAGCCGTGGGTTCGTACAGAGCCCCAACCAGGGATGTGCCATCACGACAGGTGTCATCCCGGCAGGGAGCACCCGGCACCGGTCAGTCGATAAAATTTGTATCCACTGCATATACACACACCGGTTATCGTACCGCAACCGGGATCAAGCCCAGGAGGGGAGTAGTTGCGGTGGACCCGAGAGTAATTCCCATGGGCACGAAATTATACATTGAAGGATATGGTTACGGAATAGCTTCTGATACAGGTGGAGCTATCAAGGGTCGGAAGATTGACGTCTTTTTTGAGACGCGTGCGGAAGCGCTGAAATGGGGCAGAAGGACTGTTGCTGTTCAGATAATAACATAAAATTCCAACAGTGGATTGGATTCCGAAGTTAATTTGACAATTGCCTTTTTATAGTTTAAAATATAACGACAACCATTTCGTAAATACAGAAAATTTAAACAAAATGATATTACAAGGAGTGATTACATGCAGGCTAACACCTCCCCGGGAAGCGCTTTAGGGTTTTTGGGAGACAAAAGGTGGATTGCTTGGGGCCTCGGGGTCGTTGTAGCAGCTATAATAATTTTAACGGGATTTTTTTACAACAGGCATAACATCAGGATATTTGCAGACGGAAAAGAAGTAAATGTGGTTATGAGGGGCGGTACAGTGGCCGAATCTTTAAAAAAGGCCGGTATTCCCCTTGGTGAGCGAGACATAATTGAACCATCCCCGAATACCAAACTGACAGATGACATCACCGTGCGCATCACCCGTAAATTACGCATTAATCTGGTGGATGCCGGTGAAATCAGCGAACAATGGATTACTCCGGGAAATGTGGGACAGGCCCTGGAAAAACTAAAAATTGCAGTCAACCCCGGAGACCAGGTAGTTCCGGAGCCTGGCACAGCTATCAAGTCCGGTGATACTATAGAAATATCCAGGTATAGTGATAAATATATTGAAGAATCTATAAAAGTTCCCTTTAAACTGGAGAGGCGAAGTGACACTTCTATGGAGAAAGGGACTACCAGGGTTGTCTGTAAAGGCCAGGATGGCTTGATTCAGAAGACAATAAAGATTACATATAGAAACGGTAAGGAAGTAAAACGCGAAGTAATGAGCGAAAAGGTTGTCCGTGAGCCGGTTGCCAAGGTAGTGGCTTATGGTACTGTGACAGTAAAAGAGGTCTCCCGTGGTGGTCAAATCAGATTTGACAGAGCGTTGTCTATGAATTCCACAGCTTATTCCCATACCGGCAATAATACTGCTTCCGGGATATATCCATATAGGGGGGCTGTGGCTGTTGACCCTGCGGTAATTAAATTAGGAACAAGGCTGTATGTCGAGGGCTATGGATATGCTAAGGCTCTTGATATCGGAAGCGCCATAAAAGGAAACAGAATTGACCTATTTTTTGATAGTGATAAAGAAGCTCGCAAATGGGGGCGGCGCAAAGTAAAGGTATATGTTTTGGAATAGTGGAAAGGCTAAGCCTTTCCTTTTTTGTACTACAGGAAAGAGCGCACATAGGGAACTGAATAAGCACGCTTCTCTAGTATATACTAATTTTCGGGGGAGTTCTGAATGAAATTATATTCACCGGCTACTGTAAGGCAGGTAATAGATAAATATAAATTTACATTCAAAAAAAATCTGGGCCAAAATTTCCTGGTTGATGGCAATATTGTCAATAAAATAGCTGATGCTGCATCTTTAGGCAGTGAAGATGCGGTTCTGGAAATTGGTGCCGGAATAGGTACTTTAACCTGTGCTCTTGCTGAAAGAGCAGGGAAGGTGGTAGTTATAGAAATTGATAAAAACCTTCAGCCTGTTTTGGCAGAGACCCTGTCCGGATATACAAATATTGATATGTTTTGGGGAAATGCCCTGAAAACAGATTTTGATGCTTTGGTTGAGGAGAAGACCCAAGGGCAGTATGGAAAAAACGGCAGGCCGTTTAAAGTTGTGGCAAACCTTCCGTATTATATCACCACACCGCTGCTGATGCATGCTCTGGAAAAACGTTTTAATATCAGTCTGATGATATTAATGGTGCAAAAAGAGGTAGCCGAGCGCATAACTGCTGCCCCTGGAAGTAAAGACTATGGCGCCCTTACTCTGGGGGTCAACTATTACAGTGAGCCTCAGCAGGTTGTAAAAGTGCCCCGGAAGGTATTTATGCCTCAACCGGATGTTGAGTCTGCTGTTATCCGGTTTATTCCCAGAAAAAACCCTCCCGCTTCGGTGGAAAATGAGCAGGCTTTTTTCCTTGTTGTTAAAGCAGCCTTTGGCCAGCGCCGCAAAACCCTGTTAAATTCGCTTTCTTCTCTTGGGATTGATAAGAATCAAATAGGCACAATACTTCCGGATTTGGGTATTGACCCTGGGAGAAGGGGCGAAACCCTTAGCTTTGAGGAGTTCGCCAGAGTAAGCAACTCCCTTCATCCATTGATACCGGAGAAATAATGTCTTAATTTAGCGCTGAAATTACTATTTAGGACAGCTTTGCACAATGATGTGACGGCTGTCCGTTTCTTTTTGCAATAACGGCTGGCTGCTTTTCTGCATAATATATAACCAGAGATGAGGGCGGGGTGAACGATATGGACATAAAAGTAGGCGATATTGTTGCCCGGAAATCCTACAATAATGATGTTTACTTCAAAGTTAATGACATTATTGAGAGTGATTCCGGAGAAGTCAGGGTAAAGTTACTGGGGCTTGATGTCAGGCTTTTTGCCGACTCTCCTGTTGAGGATCTGGTTAAGGTTGACCGGGAACACATCAGGGAGTACCGCAAAAAATTTATCAAAACTAATAATGATTGCCTGAAGAGAATATTTGAAAGAAGGGCAAAGGAACGGAGCAACAGTTTAATGCGAGCCCAGAGTGAAACAGTGGAAGATTTTTTTGAGATACCGGGACGGGTGCTTCATATTGACGGGAATCCGGAGTATCTGAATTTGTGTATGGCAATCTACGAACAGCTCGGAATTCATGCCAGAGGAATGAATCTGCCTGAAGTAGAACAATCTGCATCTGTCCCGGAGTTATTAAAAAAATATAGCCCTGATATCCTTGTTTTGACGGGCCACGATGGAATTATCAGGTCAGGTGTTGATTTCTCCGACCTGAGCAATTACCACAACTCAAAATACTTTGTTGAAGCTGTAAAAGCAGCGCGGCGGATAGAGTGTAACAGGGATAATCTGATCATATTTGCAGGGGCGTGTCAGTCACATTATGAGGCTTTACTGGAAGCAGGCGCTAATTATGCCAGCGCTCCCCTGCGTGTACTGATTCATGCTTTTGATCCGGTGTTTATAGTGGAAAAGGTAGCCTTTACGTCTGTTAACAGGATGGTAGCGACAAGTGAGGTCATTGAAAATACCATTACCGGAACAGATGGACTGGGCGGAATTGAGACAAGGGGAAAATTTCGTTTGGGTTTTCCTAAATCTCCTTATTAGTCACAAACCTGAGTGGTTCGAAATATAATGAATTGAACTGGGCCAAAGGGGTGATTATGTGAATGTACTGGTTTCAGGGGCCGCCGGATTATATGGCATACATACTGTCGAAGAATTATTATCACGGCAGGATATTACGAAAATTTACGGACTGGATGACCTTTCGCGAGGGTATCTGGACGGAGATAGCCTGCCGACCAATTGGTTGGATGGGAAGGTCCAAAATCTGAAACAGAGATACCAGGATATATCAGTGAAAGAAATGAATTCACTGAATATCGATGTAGTGATTCATTTAGCCGGGTACAACTCGGGAAAGGAATCAATGAATACCCCGGAGGAATATTTTCTGAATAACGAATATGGGACCTTTCAGTTGATGCAAACACTTCTGCGGACAAAGAACCGTCCCTTTTTTGTTTATGCATCCACTGTTGAAGTGTATGGCGCCGGCGAAAGCCCTGTAGTTGATGAAAAGTCTTCTGTGATACCTCAGAGCACCTATGCAGTCACAAAACTGGCGGCTGAACAGCACATAATGGCTGTAGGCAGGTGGTATAACTACCCGGTGACCTCTATCAGGTTTAGCAATACCTTCGGAGAAAATCACAGCATTTATGGGTATAATTCTGTTGTGGCGTCATTTATAGACAGGGCTTTGCGCAATGAACCACTAATTGTTTACGGCACAGGTGAACAGACCAGAGATTTCATATATGTCAAAGATGCTGTTCGGGCGCTTAGTTTGGCAGTATCTTACCGCAGCAAAGTAGAGGGGCTGATAATAAATATCGGTTCAGGAACACAGCTTTCTATAAATGAGCTGGCAAACAGTATAATCAGACTCACGTCTTCAACTTCTGAGATAATTAATCTCCCCTGTGAAAAGGGAAAACACCTTGGCTTCAAGATTGATATAGGTCTTGCCGGGAGAAGTATAAAGTGGTTTCCGACATTTACCCTTGAAGAGGGACTCCTGCGCACAATTAATTGGCATAAGGGGTTATATAGTATTTAACCTCACAGAAGGCCCTGAAATTGACCTAAGAAAATATTAGAAATAAATTGGATAAGGTATCATATATTATATTAAAGTGCTTTGAAAGGGGGGATATAGTTGGCCGGAGACAAACAAAGGTTCCTTTTCTTTAAATACGTTCCACTGAAAAAAGGTGAAAAGCCTTTAAAGGATAAGGAATACATATCCAGTGAAGATACTGAAAATATTATAGAGGCGCCAGACTTTATTCAGGGGGACCAGACCGGAGCTATGGCGGATACGGGGGGGCCTGTGGAACCTGAGGTTCCGGTGCAAGCAGAGATGCCTGCAGAAGCTGAAGAAAACCTTGTGGAAGAAAACCTTGTGGAAGAAAACCTTGTGGAAGAAAACCTTGTGGAAGAAAACCTTGTGGAAGAAGACCTTGTGGAAGAAGACCTGGAATCTTGCCCGCAAATTCCTTGTTTTCCCGATTTACCCGAGTGTCCCGAACTTCCGGAGATACCTGAGTGTCCGGAACTTCCGGAGCTGCCTGAGTGTCCCGAGATTCCGGAGCCGCCTGAGTGCCCTGAGCTTCCGGAAATACCCGAGTGCCCGGAACCTCCTGAAGAACCTGAGGGTCCTTGTCCGAGTAATGCCATCATGCATGTTATCCAGCAGGGAGATACGTTTTGGAAGCTCTCCAAGAAGTATGGGACCACTGTTGAGGCAATTACAGACGCCAACCCGGAGGCAGACCCGTTGAACCTGCAGATTGGCGAAACCCTGTGCATTCCTGTTGGAATACCGGGGGCAAAAGGGTAATGAACTGTCGAAGCTGTTTCTAAGCAGCTTCTTTTGTTTTGCTTCCGGAAAGCTTCAGGCAAAAAGAAAGGCACGCAGTTTAGGATATATTCCTGTAACTGCGTGTCTCCGCTTTTGTACTACAGGTTGGTTAACGGAAGAATTAATGAACGAACCCCAGAACCAATATAAAAAGAAAGCCAATAATTCCGCCAAGAGTTGCATAATTGGGATGTCTGCGCCTGGATTCCGGCAAAAGCTCATTTTTAACTATATATGTCATAGCTCCGGCGGCAACTGCCAGCAGAAGGGCAACATGACCGGGAGACAGGTTTAAAAGCAACAGACCGATGATGGCGCCGACTGGGGTAAACAGGCTGAGGACGATGTTAAGCAGCAGGATCGTTAAATCCGGTACTTTTCCAATTTTGAGGGGTGTGGCCGTTGCCATCCCTTCAGGTATGTTATGGAGACCGATAGCTACCGCAATAACCAAGCCCAGATGCTGTTGAGCAGAAAATCCTGCTGCAATTGCTATTCCTTCGGGCAGATCGTGCAGCGCAATTCCGATGCCCACCAGATAGCCCATTTTTCGAAAGTAGGCTGTCTGATTAGAATTACTTTTTAAAGGCGGATAAACTTGAGACAGGACAAGGTCCAGCACCAGCATGACGATTATCCCAATACTGAAACCTGCTGCTGTCTGCCGGAATGTACCCTGTTCCAGAGCGGAGGGCAGCAGGTCTAATACTATAACGGCAAGCATAATTCCGGCAGCCAGGCCAAACAGGGCCGAAAGGGTTTTTTCCCGGGGGTTGCCGATCATTAGTACCACCAGGGCTCCAAAACAGGTGGCAAGTCCTGCTATCAGACTTATTATCACAGTTTCTGCCAATCATACCACCTTCACTATGCTTAATATTCTTTTACATACGTATTCCACTTGGCAAAAATTATGCTCCGGTTTCATAATAAGGTCCTCCGGTACGTATAAATTACCAGACGGGGAAAGGGATTAGGGCAGAACATTGCGGCTAACGGGGGTGCTTTTATGTGGGGTATAATCAGATTACGTTCCATACTGGCAGCAGGAGTATTTTTTTTAACGGTGCTTCTTATTGGATTAATGGGTCCGATTTCCAGATATTTTTTTTAAATTTGCGGAGTAAAAGTTGAATACTGAAGGATTTTCCCATATTTTGTCGAAGTATCAGTTAAGACTGGCTAAATTTGCTAATTATATTAAATACTTTGATGGAAACGCATGAGAAACATTGGACCAGTAACCGGCAGAACATCATGCCAAAGTGGCGGACAGGCAGGTATTCCGTCAAAGTATGCAACACCATGTGGAGCCAAAAAAAAAATATGAGTTGGGATGGGTGATGCAGGGTGAAGTTAAGCATTAAAGGCAAGTTAATGGTAATGATGTTTATTGTTGCTTTCTTTGCAGTAATTACACTGAGTGTTGTGGCGATTTATTCTATGAATAAGGGAGCCAAAGAGACTTTTCTGGAAAAGGCCAAGGGAGACCTGGCATCAGGGGAGGAATTGATTAACCGGACCTTCCCCGGCGATTGGAGCATCAGAGGCAACAAACTTTACAAGGGTAATACTGTCATGAATGAGAACTACGAACTCATAGACAAGATTGCAGAGCTAACCAATGATACTGTTACAATATTCCAGGAGGATACCAGGGTTGCCACAACTGTCAAAAGGGACGGAGTGCGTCAGATTAACACCAAAGTATCTGATGAGGTGAAACAGCAGGTGCTTGTAAAAGGAGAGCCTTTTTACGGTGAGGCAGAAGTGGTGGGAGTGATGTATCAAACAGCATACAAACCTATCAGAGATGCATCCGGAAAGGTTATTGGCATCTGGTATGTGGGTGTATCAAAACAATTTCTGGATTCGTTGAATACCACTTTTATTACTACAATTGGCATCTTCGGGATTGGCATCCTGTTGATAAGTATTATAATTGCATTATTGGTAGCCAGAACCATAGCTGTTCCGATAAACAAGGTGAAAGCGGCTGTTGAGAAGGCGGCGGAGGGGGATCTTACCGGTGAGCTTGTTATCAGAACAGATGATGAAGTGGGGATACTGGCAGCTTCTTTTAACAGCATGACTGCCAATATGAAACAGATAATCTCAGAAATTATTGCTGCCAGCGAAAAGTTTGCTTCTGCAGCCAATGAGTTCTCAGCCAATTCATTAAACATGACTCGATCCAACCAGGAAGTTAACAATGCTATTGAAGAGGTGGCCAGGGGCAACACAAAGCAGACTCAGGACATCTCAGAGGTTGTAAAAATAATGGACAGGCATGGTGAAACCATAACTTCGATTGCCAGAGGGGCAGGACAGCAGGCTGAGAAGGTTAACAGCACCTCTATGGCGATTGGTCAAATGGTTTCCGGTGTTGAAGAGGTTGCTTCCAGTGCACAGTTTGCGGCAGATACCGCAGAAGAGACTTCCCAGGTAGCCGGCCAGGGGGGGCAGGCGGTAGAAAAGGTTGTATCAGGTATGGATAACATTAAGTCCAAGGTTTTTGATGCGGCCAACCGGATTAAGGAACTTGGGGAACGCTCACAGCAGATAGGAGAAATCATTCAGGTTATTGACGATATAGCTGAGCAGACTAATCTTCTGGCCCTTAATGCCGCTATTGAAGCGGCACGGGCAGGTGAACATGGCAAGGGATTTGCCGTGGTGGCTGATGAGGTCAGAAAACTGGCTGAGCGAAGCAGTAAAGCAACTAAAGAGATTGCAGAATTGGTCAATGCAATTCAGGGAGGTACTGAACGAGCTGTTACGGCAATGAATGAAGGAACACAGGAGGTTGAAAACGGCGCCGGGCTGGCAGCAGACGCAGGCAGCGCTCTGGAACGAATTATTACTAATGTGTCCCGGACAAATGATGAAATCCATAAGATTTCAAAGGCTGCCCAACAGATTTCCGAATACAGTACTGAAGTTGTAGGTTCCATGGAAGTTGTGGCCGGTATCACAGAAGAGAATTCTTTAGCTACACAGGAGATGGCAGGCAGTAGTGATGAAGTGATCAGAGCGATAGAGGAAATCGCTGCAATCGCTCAGGAAAGCGCCGCTGCAGCCGAAGAAGTGACTGCTTCCTGTGAACAGATGTATTCAACCAGTGACCTGATATCCACATCTTCAAAAGAAATGGCAGCAATGGCTCAGAACCTGAAAGATTTATCTCTGAGGTTCCGTGTCTAAGTTTAAGGAGGGATAATATGGCTGAAGAGCTGATGACCGGTGACAATCAATATGTGGTTTTCCGGCTTGGCAGAGAAGTTTACGGGCTGGAAATTTCTACCGTGCTGGAAATCATTACAATGCAGACTATCACTGAGGTTCCAGGTACGGAAGATTACATAGAAGGTGTGATAAACCTCAGGGGTCTTGTTATTCCTGTGTTTAATCTGCATAAGAAATTTAACCTGCCCGGTGGTGAAATAACCCGCCTGACTCGCGTTGTTGTAGTAGAGGTTGAAGGGAGTAATATTGGAATGCAGGTTGACGGGGTGTCTGAAGTTGTCCGGATTCCCGGTGGGGTTATTGAACCTCCTTCAAAGATTATGAACGGTATTGATGAGGAATACCTGTTGGGTATTGCCAAATTGGAGGACGGGCTGGTAATCCTGCTTGACCTTGCTAAAGTGCTTCGCAAGGACGACACATCCATGCTGGATAACTTCAGTTAAAAAAGAGAGAAGGGGGGATGTACCATGGGACTAAATTTAGATGCCTCTCCGGAGGAAATGAAGATATTTCTTGAGGAAGCTGAAGAGCATTTTCAGACCTTGGAAGAAGACCTCGTACGAATGGAAAAGGAAGAGTTTAATGAAGATTTGATGCAGGAAATTTTTCGTGCTTCTCATACATTGAAAGGTTCATCAGCTACTATTGGGCACAACCGCATGGCTCAGCTGACACATGCCATGGAAAATGTTCTCGACAAGCTGCGCAAAAGGCAGATCGAGATTACCAGCCATCTTGTTGATATATTTTTTGAATGCCTGGACTGTCTCCGGGTGCTTAGAGATGAAATTATTAATGATGAAGAATCAGACCTGGACCTTCAGGATATTGTTGCTAAACTGAGCATTGCAGCTGAGTTAGATGCTGCTCCTGTTCAAAAGGAAGCAGCAGCGCCGCCTGTCACCGGCGAACCTGCGTCAGAGCAGAATGGTGGAACCGGACCGGGACTGCCTGCCGGAAGTAGTCTGGAGCTCTCCTGGGAAGAAAAGGATGCCGTGCAACACGGAGCGGAGGAAGGCGCTGTTCCTTACTGGGTCAGGATAAAGTTCAATGTGGAACCTGAGATGGCAGCTGTGCGTACTTTTGTTACCCTGATGGCTTTTGGCGAAATCGGTGATGTAATCAAGTCAAAACCTACTGCCGAAGAAATCGAACAGGAAAAGGTTTCTGACTGCCTGGAAATGCTCATTCTGAGCAGGGCTGAAGAGGAGTCTGTTAAAAAGCTTATTCAGGAGCTGCCTGACATAGACAAATTCGATGTCTTGAATTACGGTGTCCCGGAGTCTTCATCAGGACAGCCTGATAATATTAAAGAAGCAGCTAAAAAGGTTGTCACCGAGCCTGCCGCAAAAGAAGGGAATTCTGAGAAGGCGGGCAATGGGGCTAAGAAAATGGCTGCAAAGAAAACCAACAGAACTGTGCGAGTGGATGTTGAGCTTCTTGACGGTCTGATGAACCTGGTGGGGGAACTCGTTATTGACAGAACCAGACTGTTCCAGATACTTAATATGATGGAGACCGAACAAGAAATGGATGATATGTCTCAGGACCTTGGCAGAACTTCGATACACATAGCCAGGGTCACGACTCAGCTCCAGGAACAGATTATGAAGGCCCGGATGCTTCCTGTCGAAAACCTTTTCAACAAGTTTCCGCGTATGGTTAGAGACCTTTCCCAGAAAGCGGGGAAAGAGGTTGATTTTATTATGACAGGCCAGGAGACGGAGCTTGACCGGTCAATTATTGAGGAAATTGGCGATCCGCTGATTCACCTGCTGAGAAATGCTGTTGATCATGGCCTTGAAATGCCTGAGGAACGGGAAGCCGGCGGTAAGAACCGGATTGGACAGCTGAAGCTTCAGGCTGCTCACGAAGAAAACCATATTATTATAACTATTAAAGATGATGGCAAGGGAATTGACCCTGAGGCCGTCAGGCAAAGTGGTATCAAAAAGGGGCTGGTATCAGAAGAACAGGCCAGGAGGCTTACAGATAAAGAAGCAATTAGTTTGATTTTCATGTCAGGACTGAGTACTGTCAAAAAAGTGACAGATGTATCCGGTCGAGGGGTGGGAATGGATGTAGTCAGGAACAACATTGAAAAAATTAATGGGGCTATTGAGATTAACTCAATTGTGGGTAAGGGCACAGAGTTTAAAATCAAGCTGCCGCTAACCCTTGCTATTATTAGAGCCCTGCTGGTTTCAATAGGAGAAGCTGTCTATGCAATCCCGTTATCCACCGTAACAGAAACTATCAGGATACAGAGAAAGCAGATTGAATACGTGAATAATCATGAGGTAATTGTTGTCAGGGGTAAAGCGCTGCCCTTAATCAGACTTAAGGCTGTATTCAGCGGCTGTAGCAGTGAAGATGAGAGGGAAAAACTCTTTATCGTTGTAGTCAATCTGGCTGGACAGCAGGTAGGGCTTGTGGTAGACTCTTTGGTAGGTGAGCAGGAAATTGTTATCAAGAGCCTGGGCAAGTACGTAGGTGATGTCCAGGGGATTTCAGGGGCAACCATTCTGGGGGATGGAAATGTTGCCCTTATTGTCGATGTTTCCAATCTCATAAAAAAGGTTGCCTCTTAAGCCGGCACAAATGAAAGGAGTGGCAAAATGGCGAAGGTGTTGCTGGTTGATGATGCCGCATTTATGCGTATGCGGTGTGCTAAACTGCTTACCGAGAATGGATACGCTGTTGATGAAGCTGAAAATGGACAGGAGGCTCTGGAAAAATACCAGAATATAAAACCTGATCTGGTGCTGATGGACATAACCATGCCGATAATGGATGGTTTGACAGCTGTTGCGGAAATTAAAAAGGTAGACCCAAATGCAATTATTGTCATGTGCAGCGCGCTGGGGCAGCAAAATACTGTTATGTCAGCTATCAAGGCAGGAGCTAAGGATTTTATTGTTAAACCTTATCAGCCCGAAAAAATATTATCAACAATTAAAAGATTTATCGGATAAATTGCTTACATTAGTCATCATGCTGTGCAGGAGGAATAACAATGTCGAAAAGGATTGAGGTCCTTGTCGTAGATGATTCCGCATATATGAGGAAAGTGGTTTCCAACTTACTCGAGTCTGATCATAATATCGTCGTAATTGATACCGCCAGAGATGGGTTGGATGCACTTGAGAAAATCAAGAGGCTGAAGCCGGCCGTAGTTACCCTTGATGTGGAGATGCCAAGACTTGATGGTTTATCAGCTCTGGAGCGAATTATGAAAGAATGCCCTACTCCGGTGATTATGTTAAGCAGCCTTACACAGGAGGGGAGTGAGACGACGGTAAAAGCGCTCACTCTTGGCGCGATTGATTTTGTTGGCAAGCCGTCAGGGACGATTTCCCTTGATATACATAAGGTGCAGGAAGAGCTGGTAGCTAAGGTTAGAATTGCTGCCAGAGCTGCTGTTGCCAATTTTAGAAGCCCAATAGCGCCGCTTTTGCAAAAACCTGTAATATTCTCTCCTCTGCCATCAACCGGGTTGACGCCAAATAAGCTGGTTATCATTGGGAGCTCTACGGGAGGGCCGAATGCATTGCAGCAGGTTGTTCCGCGCCTGCCCGGGAATCTATCGGCCGCTGTCTTGATTGTCCAGCATATGCCACCTGGTTTCACTAAATCTCTGGCCAACAGGCTTAATGATATCTCTCAACTGGAGGTGTGTGAAGCTCAGGAGGGAGATGAGCTGCTGAACGGAAAGGCATATGTCGCCCCCGGAGGATACCACATGATGCTGCGGTCCAAAACCCTGCTGGGGTTAAACCAGAACCCGCCGGTACACAGTGTCAGGCCGGCTGTGGATGTAACTCTTGAATCTGCAGTGGATTTTTACGGGTCCGGGGTTGTCGCCGTAATCCTTACCGGGATGGGTTTCGATGGTTCCAGGGGAGCAGCTGCAGTGAAACAGGCAGGAGGAAAAACGGTTGTCCAGGATGAAGCAACCTGTGTAGTATATGGAATGCCGCGGGTTGTTGCCGAAATGGGGAAAGCGGATAGAATTCTTCCGATTCACAATATCGCAGATGAGATAGTGACAATGTTAATGATGTAGTCAGTGGGAGGTTGCTGTGGACCGCAAAGCGCTTGTTATCGGGATTGGAAATGTTATCAGACAGGATGACGGTGTGGGGGTATATTGCGCCGCACTTATAAAAGAAAACCTGAAAGAGGAAAACAAGAAGCTGGTGGACGTTATTACCGTACACCAGCTTGATGTTTTGCATTGTGAGCTGTTTGCCGGATATGAGCTGCTTATCTTTATAGATGCCGATGCCAGGGATGGTGAAGACCCTTTTGTTGTGGAAGAGGCCTCTTCTCAGCCGGATTCCCGGCACTTCACCAGCCACATTAGTTCCATTCCGGACCTCCTGGCGCTTACAGGAACGCTCTACGGGAAAACTCCAAGAGCATATACGGTTGCTGTAAGAGGCAAAGTTTTTGAAGTGGGAGACAGACTTTCTTCTGAGGTCTGCAGAAACGCAAAAAAAGCAATTTCAGAGGTAATCCGGTTAATCGATGACGCTCTTCCATTTTGTTGATTTTTCTCGCGCACCGGCGGCGCCAAGCATACTCTGTACCCGGTTGTCACCGCAAATTACATCTACCAGGTCGAGGTAATTTTGTTTCGTCATCCCTATCAGGGGTGCGTTTGCCTTAGTCCTGGCAATTGCAATAATTGATGCTGCCATGGTGTTGCCAAAAGTGCTTTCAAGTTCTGATTTGATGCTGCGAACAGCATTGGAAGCGTCCATTTTATATTCCCCTCCTTACCGTCCTTACAACATTACCGCCTGGACCGGTTATCAGGATTTCCAGAGGCATTTTTCCGATCTGGTGAGTTGCACAGGATAGGCAGGGGTCATAACAACGGATAGCCATTTCTACCTGATTAAGTAGAGGTTCCTCTACTTTATTGTCTTTCAGGACCATTTTGGCCACTTCATTAACCGCCCTGTCCATTGCTGCATAGTTATGGGCGGTAGAGACGATAATATTTACCTTTTCCAGCTTACCCATATCATCAGCCTGATAATGGTGTATCAGGGTCCCCCGGGGAGCTTCAATAACACCAATCCCTTCACCTGCCTGCCTGGCAACAGTTACCCGGACATCCTTGCTGATTATATCATCATCATGAAGAAGTTCCTTTGCCCTTTCCACAGCATGCAGCAGTTCAATAAGCCTTGCATAGTGGTAATAGAGACTGTCATGGACAGGCTGGCCATTGCCGAGCTGTTTAAATTCCTTCAGCTCAATATTGGCAAGAGGAGTGGAGATTCTATCGGCTACATTAAGCCTGGCGAGAGGAGCAACCCTGTATACGCCTTCAGGCCAGCCAAGTTTTTTGTAGTAGGGGAACTTAAGATAAGTCCAGTCCTCGGTGTGTTCAGCGATATGGTCCAGGTAGTCTGCCGGTGCGAATTCGTCCAGAATTTTGCCGTTCTCGTCATTCAGCCTTAACACTCCATCATACAGCTCCAGGGCGCCGTCTTTGACCAGACCCATATATTTTGTTCTAAATGATGCAAATCCGGGAATCAGGGCGCTGTACTTTTCATTAATCCCTTTCACGGCATTTAATGCCAGTTTTGCCAGTTCAAGGCCTTCATCCATTTCCTTAATCATTATGTATCTGTCTTCATGGGAAAGGGGTTTACTCATCCCTCCGGGAATAGCCGCGACCGGGTGAATTGAACGACCGCCCACTTTTTCAATTGAGGCCTGTCCTATCTGACGGAGTCTGATCGCCTTTTTGCCAAGCTCCGGGTTGGCGTTTAAAACGCCGATAACACTCCTCTGTTCCGGCCCGGCATCAAGACCGAACAGAAGGTCAGGGGCGGCCAGATAGAAGAAATGCAGGGCGTGTGAGTGGATAATCTGGGACATATGCATGAGTTCCCGCAGTTTTTTGGCCGCCGGGGGGATATCTACCCCAAAAAGGCTGTCACAGGCCTTAGCTGAGGCCAGGTGGTGGCTTACCGGACAAATACCGCAGATTCTGGTGGTGATGACAGGCATTTCCCACACCATCCGGCCTTCACAGAACTTCTCAAAACCGCGGAATTCCTGAACATGAAAATGTGATTCCGTAACATTACCGGCATCGTCAAGGTGGATGGTAACTTTTCCGTGACCTTCAACTTTGGTTACCGGATCAATGGTTATTGTTTTAGCCATTTGTGCCACCCCCTTTTTTTACATTTGTGGGTACTATCGAGACGGGTAAGGAATACCGGTAACCGGTGCCCACTATATCTTCCATAAACATCAGACCACCTGCCGGAAGAACGGATGCCAGGGCATTTACTATTTTGGCGCCCTGTTCCAAGGCACCCGGTGTTGGCCCCATACATCCCCGGCAGGGCATGTTGCCCCTGAGACAACGGGCGTGGCAGCCTTCGCGGGTGGCTGGGCCCATACACATGACACCCTGCTCCAGGAAGCATTTTTCGGGATCAATAGTCTCCAGTTCCATGACAGAGGTAACTGAGTCAGTAATAAATTCCCGTTTGGGAGCCAGCATTTCGGAATGGCTGCGCCCACATTCATCACAGAGACTCTTTTGGGGTAATACAGGTTCCGTGCCGTTGACCAGTGCAAGGAGGACATCTTTTATCATTGAGGGCAGAGGAGGGCAGCCCGGAATATAATAGTCGACGGTAACATATTTGTTGATTGGCCCTACGTCTTCCAGGAGGTCGGGGAGACTTGGGGAACCAGGTATTTTACCGTCCGTTACACTGGGAGCCTCCTCGTAAGCCCGGCTGAGGACTTCAGCTTTGCTATAAAGGTTTCTGATTCCGGCGATTCCGCCGAAGCACGCACAAGTGCCCAGAGCTACCAGCACCTTAGATTTTTCCCGGATTTTCTTTAGCACTTCAATGTTATGGCTGTTGGAAACACAGCCTTCAACAATTCCAACCGTGACTTCGGGGATTTCTTTGACATCCTGAAGGGGAGATGCTTTAAGGTCTACAACTTCCAGAAGGTCAAGCAGTTCTTCATTAAGGTCCAGAAGTGAAATGTGGCAGCCTGAACAACCCTGAAGCCAGACGGAAGCTGCTGTTACTTTCCCCATTAGTTTCCACCTCCGTTATTTTTAATCTCCTCGACCAGGGTTTGAACAGTATGGACACAGATATTTTCTTTTCCCTTGAGACCCTCAACAATACGCAGGCTCTCAGAATCAATTCCCCTGCTCCTCAGGATTTCGCGGAAGAGGTTGGCGCGCCGGTCCAAGTCGGTATTTCCGACGATATTGCGACAGTCGGTATCGGCACATTTACAGATCACGATTCCCTGAAATCCATGCCGGTAGGCATCAAGAATCAGCTGGGTGTCAATATTGCCGCCACATCTGATGCCCAGTGGCATTACATTGATATCATACTCTAGGCCGGCGATACCGGCCAGGTCCAGCGCCTGATATCCACAGCCCTCACAAAGAAATGCCAGTATCTTGGGCCCGCTGTTTTCTTTGCGGCCAGCCAATAATTCAATGGCTTTTGTGAGGTACTTCTGAGGGTAGGTCAGCAGGTCTCTGGCCCCGGTGGGGCAGGAGGTAACACAGTTGCCGCAGCCCTTACATCTCTGTTCATCTATTATAGATATGTTTTTATGGGGATCGATGCTGGAGGCTTTAAACATACAGGTTTTCACACAGGCGCCGCAGCCGCTGCATAGTTCTTCATTAATTTCGGAAACCTGTATCCGGTAACTGATCTCTCTTTTTTCCAGGAAGGAGGTGACGGCAAAGGCCACCGAGTCACTCAGGGCCACAATATAGGAAATATCCAGCTCTTCATCATCAGGGAGCAGGAAAATTCCCTTTTCATAAGTGAATACCTGCAGGGTATCTGGATTGACCGGTTTGAAAAGGCCGGCATCATCTACATCAATGTGGACCAGTGGGCGCAGAGACCGGGTTGTTTCAGGGTCGGCAGTATTTGC
This sequence comes from Phosphitispora fastidiosa, assembly GCF_019008365.1. Taxonomy (NCBI): domain Bacteria; kingdom Bacillati; phylum Bacillota; class Clostridia; order Eubacteriales; family Peptococcaceae; genus Phosphitispora; species Phosphitispora fastidiosa. The sequence continues at coordinate 32,310 of NZ_JAHHUL010000015.1, forward strand.
CAGAATAATACTACCAACAGTAATATCATTAGTTACACCATTAGTTGTAATATTCAGGGTGAACCTCCCCGGATAACCGTAAATGTCATTAATCTGTGTATTCAGCAGAAATCTGGTCATTGGGTTCATTTCAATATATGTAATTACAGAGGCGGTTTTTTCCTGGCGCTCTTTTCCTTTAAATTTCCGGAACCTGTCAGCCGTGTCAATGATATACACCTTAAAATTACGCTCCAGAAGCCGCTGTGCGGCCAGCATTGCTGCCGGAGTCGCTCCTATGAGGGCAACAGCCGGGTGGGGCGCAATTTGCCGTGTTTTGATGGGGTGCGAATAGCGTACCTTTTCAATAGCAACCTCCACCAGAATTCTTGCCTTTTCAGTTGCTTGCTGCGGTTGGCCCGGGTGAGCCAGGGCTACCTGTTCCTTAATATTGGCAAAACTTATTTTGCTAATATTAATACCTGTAGACTCAAGCTGGTTTACCACAAAATCGGCGCTCTTCCTGTTTGAGTATTTCATTGGAGAATCTCCGGCAAGTACGACCGCATCAAAGATCGTTTCATTGACTTGGGCCAGGATAACCCTAAGTCCTTCAGGTGTAAAGAAATCATCAACAATGAAGGTATGGTACTCCTGACTGAAGTGCCTGGCCAGGTGGTCAATATCGACGACTTTATCGGTAACTCCGCCTGACCGGGAGAAAAATAAACCTATTTTCATCCCCTCTAACGCCCCTTTCATAATCTGTTTATAGCCTTTACGTGGAAGTAAACCCCAGATTCAATGTATACACCCCCCCTTAATACCAGGTTTTGAATATGAATTCGACAAAAAAAGGGAATTACCTGCAATTAACAACAAAATCCTACATGTTTCCGATTAATCTGCTAAATAACTGTTTATCTCCAAAAATTGTATGTTAGCGGGAAAAATATTTATTAAAGCAGGCATATGTGATAACTTACTAAAGAAGGAAATAACTGGGGGTATAGGTTTGAAATAAGCGTGCGTATGAGTTGGGTGACGGGTTTCTTGTAATGTATTTCCAAAACAGCATATACAGAGGGGGGATATGTTTTGGTCAGAATCGGGAAAAGTCTGTCTTTTAAGTTAGTGGTTACCCTGTTCATTTGCCTGGGGATACTTATGGGTCTCTTTACATGGTATCAGTGCCGCCAGGTCCGGATGCGGGTAGAAAAGGATCTGGAGGCAAAAGGCTTCGCCCTGGCAAAAGCTGCTGCTTTGGGCCTGCAGGCCATGGTTGTAAATGATATCAGAGATGGAATTATTACCAAAGAGGAGTTATTTGACAGGAATTACCGGGAAACAGGTAAGACCGAAGATGGCGCTTACAGTGTTTACAGTTCCGCATTTGATAGTTATACCGACAAGTACTGGCAGGAGTATGTGGACTCGTTTCTGGTAGATGAAGATGTGGTTTTTGCGATTCCGGTGGCTTTCTCTGAGGACCCAAGTCTTAATGGATACCTGCCTACACATAATACCACATACAAAGCAAGAACAAAGCGGATTTTCAATGATCTAACCGGGGCAGCGGCAGCAATCACCACTGAGGCCCTGAAGCAGGTTTATAACCGGGATACCGGTGAAGTCATGTGGGACATGTCGTATCCTATCTTCATAGATGGCCGGCACTGGGGCGGTTACAGAGTGGCCATATCTATAGAGCAGGCTGAAGCAAAAATTGCGGTGGTGCAGAAACAGACAATCGGGATCATGTTAGGGATCCTGGTGGCGATAAGTCTAATTCTTGCGGTTGTTACCAAATTAATGGTAAACAACCCGGTAAAGAGGATTCTGGAGGCAGCCCGGAACCTGGCATCCGGAGATGCCGACCTGACCCGCCGGCTCCAGGTTAGCGGCGCTGACGAATTCAGTATGCTGTCAGATAACTTTAATCAATTTATAGAGAAAACACACCTTATGGTAAAAAAGGTGGTCAATTCCGTAGACCATGTTACCCAGACCAGTGACAGTCTGACTCTCACTTCTGAGGAAGCAGCAAAAAGCGGGCAGTTGGTTGCCGCATCCATACAAGAGATGGTGCAGGGTATCAACAACAAGATGGATGCCGTGACGCGGACAAAAGAAATAATGGACCAGTTTACCCAAGCCATAAATCAGATAGCCGGCGGGGCCCAGGAACAGGCGACTCATGTCAACCAGACCTCTATGACCATAGGTGACATGGCTAAAGATATTGAGGAAGTTACCAGCAATGCCCGGTCTGTTTTAAATGCTGCCACTGATGCCGCCAAGGTTGCCCGCAATGGGGAGGCGGCTGTTAATTCCACTATCTCCGGAATGGAAAAGATAAAAACCTCTGTCGATGAATCGGCGGTCAAAATAAAGGAACTGGGTGACCAGTCACAAAAGATCGGAGAAATTATCCAGGTGATTGACGAGATAGCGGAGCAGACAAACCTGTTGGCATTAAATGCGGCCATTGAGGCTGCCCGTGCCGGTGAACACGGAAAGGGCTTTGCTGTGGTGGCTGATGAGGTCAGAAAGCTGGCAGAGAGAAGCGGCAGAGCGACCAAAGAAATTGCGGAACTGATTAACAGTATTCAAAAAGGGACGGAAAAGGCTGTAGCAGCAATGGAGCAGGGGACATCTGAGGTCGAAGAGGGGGTACAGCTGGCTCATGATGCCGGACAGGCCTTAGAAGAGATAATGAAGACTGTGGAGCTGACCCTGAGCCAGATCCAGCTTATCTCAGGGGCAGCTCAGAAAATGAGTGAAAACAGTTCTGCGGTGGTAGTGGCTGTAGACAATGTGGCATCAATAACTGAGGAAAACTCGGCCTCAACACAGCAAATGGCCGCTGGAAGCCATAATGCCATGGAGGCTATCGAGACTATTTCTCACTTGACCCGGATTAACTCAGAACATGCTGAAAACATTTCTACTGAAGTAGAGGAGCAGGCGGTGTCTACCGAGGAGATTGCCCAGTTTGCCGAAAACCTGTCAGGGATGGCACATGAACTGCGTGACCTGGTCAAGGGGTTTAAGGTGTGAAGATACAGTGAATAATTGGGGCAGATTGCTTTAATCTTGAGTTTGAAAGTAAGGAAGTGGCAGATGTGTTCCGGAAGGATGAGACTGACGTCCGCCGACCCACGACCCGCGTAAGCGGGAGTGGACTGTCGGCGGAGTTGTAGCCATCCTGAAGGAATATGTCTGCCACTTCCTGCATCAACTCAAAATTCGGCAAGTGGCTTTATTATTACCGTTGTTCCTATACGAACCATGTTGAAAAGTTCTTCAACATCCTGGTTAAACATCCTGATACAGCCATTGGAGATGGCTTTTCCTATGGATTCAGGCCTGGAAGTGCCGTGGATGCCGTAAGGGCCGTTGGGGATACTCAGACCCAGCCACCTGCTGCCTAGTATTCCTCCGGGATTAATAATTTTGTTTATGACCTGATAAGTTCCGTGGGGAGTAGGAGTCTGTGGTTTTCCTACTGCTATGGGATAGATTTTTTCAGTTCGTTGTGAAGTGGCGAGAAAGAGTCTACGGTCAAAGGTATAAATATAGATGCGCTTTTGGGAATAAACGGTATCTCTGTTCATGACAACCTCCTTATAATTGCCGGTTGGCAGCCGAAATGTATGCCGGATACGGTTATTAGCATTATATGCATCTGGACGGAAATAGTATAATCACTGGTAAAAAAGGGCAAAATAGCCTCTGATTGATTAAAAACGGAGGGCTATATGGGAAACAAGGTTAATGGAACTCTGCTGATTATCGGGGGAGCTGAGGATAAGGAAGGGAAATGTGAAATTTTAAGGGAGTTTATCAGGTTGGCCGGCGGTCCTGAGGCAAACTTAGTAATCATTACCACAGCTACCCTGGAACCGGATAGGGCCGGGAAGAAGTATCAGGGCCTGTTTGAGCAATTGGGAGCGGGCATAGTCCAGGCGCTTGAACTGGATTCCCGGGAAAAAGCCAATAACCGGTGCATTGTCGAAAAGATGGCAAAAGCAACGGGTATCTTTTTTACAGGGGGCGACCAACTGCGTATTACTTCGATATTGGGCGGTACAACAGCGAATGAGGCTCTTCAGAAGGCTTACCGGCGCGGAGCTGTTATCGCAGGCACCAGCGCCGGCGCTTCAGTTATGAGCAATACCATGATTGTTGAGGGCAACAGTGATGAGGCGCCAAAATTGAATAGTATTAAGCTGGCGCCGGGTTTGGGTCTGCTGGAGGAAGTGGTAATTGACCAGCATTTTGCCCAGAGAGGCAGAATTGGCCGTTTACTGTCTGCTGTAGCACACAATCCCTATATACTGGGAATGGGCGTAGATGAAGATACTGCCGTAATCATAAGAGCAGATGCCAGGCTGGAAGTAATCGGTTCCCAGACGGTTACTTTTATGGATGGCCGGGGTGTTTCTTTTACCAATGTTTCTGAACTGTCACCTGGGCAGGCTCTGGCCATAGACCGGGTAGTTTTACATGTGCTGCCAAAAGGCTATGGCTTTGACATGGCTGCAAGGGTTCCGGTTATCAGTGATATAAGCGGTGAATTGAAGGAAGGAGAAGGAAATGGAGATAATTGAAATCAGAGTAATTGAAGGAGCAAACATTTACTGCTATAGTCCTGTAATCAAGACTAAAATTGACCTGGGAGAGTATCGGAAGTTAACTACCGATACAAATCCGGGCTTTGTGGAGAACCTGCAGGCTCATATGCCAACCCTGTCGGAACACTATTGTTCCCGGGGCAAACCGGGCGGTTTTGTGGAAAGGCTGAGGGAAGGTACATATCTGGGGCATGTAATCGAACATGTTTCCCTGGAACTGCAGCACCTTGCCGGAATGGATGTAGTTTACGGGAAGACTATTTCCGCTGAAACATCAGGGATATACTATGTGATTACTGAATTTGAGTCCAAAGAAGGCGGTATCAGGGCAGTACAGGCTGCTGTTAAGGTTGTTGATACACTAATGAAAAATAAATTTATTGATTTAGCTGCTGAAGTTGCTGCTATCAGGCAGGTGGCAGACCGGACCAGTTTGGGGCCCAGCACGGCGGCTGTGGCACGGGAGGCCGTAAGAAGGGGAATACCTGTGATGCGCTTGGGTGAAGGCAGCATTCTTCAGCTTGGATATGGCAAATACCAGCAGAAAGTTGAGGCCACCATCACCGGACAGACTCGGTGTGTGGGTGTGGATATTGCATGTGATAAGGTGCTGGTTAAACAGCTCTTGGCAGAATCCGGGATACCGGTGCCGTGGGGCGGAGTAGCCCATACTGTAGCGGAAGCCCTTGAAATCGCCCGACAGATTGATGATGCCGTTGTGGTTAAGCCTTTTGATGGAAATCAGGGGAAGGGGGTTGCCTTAAACCTGACAAAGCGGGAAGAAATTTCCCGGGCCATGGAGACCGCCCTGCAGATAAGTCCAAGGGCAATTATTGAAAAACATGTTAAAGGAAAGCACTACCGCTTGGTGGTTGTAGGAGACCGGGTGATAGCGGCCGCGGAACGGATTCCTGCCTTTGTGGTAGGAGACGGACAGAGCACTGTCAGACAGCTGGTTGATATGGTAAACATGGACCCACTGCGGGGTGAAAGCCATGAAAAGCCCCTGACCAAAATTAAAATTGACCCCATAGTTATCATGGTGTTGGCCAAAAAGGGGCTGACACCTGAATCAGTGCCGGGAGAGGGCGAAATAATGTATCTACGGGAAAATGCCAATATCAGCACAGGGGGAATCGCCGCAGATGTAACGGGAAGGGTGCACCCGGATACGATACAGATGGTGCTTAGGGCAGTCCGTCTGGTGGGGCTTGATGTAGCCGGGGTTGATCTGGTAACCCGGGAAATTGACCAGCCGCTGGAGCCTGATAATGGAGCCCTGATAGAAGTGAATGCTGCGCCGGGGATAAGAATGCATCATTATCCGGCCAAGGGTAAGGTCAGGAATGTTGCCGGAGCAATTGTGGAAATGCTGTTTCCCCAGGGGACCCGGTCCAGGATTCCAATAGTGACTGTAACCGGGACAAATGGGAAGACAACTGTTGCCAGGATGGTTAGTCATATTCTCCGGGGAACAGGCCAGGTTGTGGGAACTACCACGTCAGACGGCGTTTATATCAATGGCCGGAAAATCGTAACCGGCGACACTACCGGTCCCCAAAGCGCCAGAGTTATCCTCAGGGATCCCTCTGTGGAGGTTGCGGTCCTGGAAACCGCCCGGGGAGGGATTCTCAGAGCCGGGTTGGGCTATGACTATAGCGATATCGGCATTATCACCAATATCAGCAATGATCACCTGGGACTGGAGGGGATTGAGACTCTGGAGGATATGGCAATGGTGAAGGCGGTGGTTGCCGAGGCGGTATTTAAGAGAGGTGCAGCTGTCCTTAATGCAGATGATATCCATGCAGCGGCAATAGCTGACAGAGTACGCTCAGGGATAGTATATTTCAGCGCTGTCGCAGATAATGTCATCGTCAGGAGACATCTGGGTGCAGGTGGAACGGCGGTATTTATAAAGAATGGATCAATGGTTAAGGCAACCGGTATAAAAATTGAAAAGATTCTGCCGGTAAAGCATATTTCCTGCACTTTTGGAGGTATTGTGAAACACAATCTGTTTAACGCTTTAGCTGCCGCTGCCGGCTGTGCCGCCCTGGGGGTTGATACAGAAAGTATCCGGGAGGGCCTGTTAAGCTTTAAATCTGATGAGACATGCAATCCGGGCAGGTTTAATGTATTTGATACCGGGCTGTATAAGGTTGTAGTGGATTATGGTCATAATACCGAAGGGTTTCTGAATACCCTGCAGACCGTAAGAAAGCTGAACCCCAAGCGGGTGATAGGTGTTGTTGGGATGCCCGGAGACCGGAGAAATGATGATATAATACAAGCGGGAAGCATCATGGCTCAATACTGTGATGAAGTCATTATCAAAGAAGATGAAGACCTGCGCGGCCGCGAGGCCGGGGATGTAGCCGCACTCTTAAGGCAGGCAGCCCTAAAGGCCGGTATGGAGGCAGATAGAGTTACGGTTTGTCTGCCGGAGACGGCTGCTGTTGAGGATGGAATGGGCCGAGCCCGTAAAGGAGATATAGTGGTCGTGTTCTACGAAAAGTTTACCCCTGTACAGGAACTGGTTAAAAAGGCATCAGACAAGCTCAATGCTAATATTAAGGAAGATGATGGAAGAAAGGTTGTCTGTTAATTGAGGGTCTGGGAAGGATTTTTCCCCTTTGGCAGAAAATACATTACCATAACGTAAAAAGGGGGGGATTCTTTGAGACGAATGGAACTCGATGCAACCGCTAAAATTAACCTGACCCTGGACATCCTCGGGAAACGTCCTGATGGATACCATGAGGTAGAAATGGTAATGCAGGCAATTGAACTTCATGATGTGGTGGTCCTGGAGGAGACCGGAGAAGGGATTGAGGTTGTTACCAATCATCCCGGACTTCCGGGAGGCCCGTCTAACATAGCATACAGGGCAGCTTTACTTATAAAAGAGAGTTTTGGAATAAAAAGCGGGGTAAGGATTCAAATCAGCAAGAATATTCCCCTGGCTGCGGGACTGGCAGGAGGGTCAACAGATGCGGCAGCGGTACTTAAGGGGTTAAACTCCTTGTGGGAACTGGGCTTAAGTTATGAAGAGCTTTTAGCCCAAGCGGTACTGATAGGTTCCGATGTATCTTTCTGTATCAGAGGTGGAACCGCTTTAGCCAAAGGACGAGGGGAAGTTATCACTCCTCTGCCGGATGCTCCCGAACTGTGGCTGGTCTTAGTAAAGCCTCCGCTTGATGTCTCCACAGCCCAAATTTACAGGGGCTTTGACCCTGCGAGGGTTGCCGGCAGGCCTGACACCCGGATGATGGTTTCCTCAATTGAGAGAGGCGATAAGGCAGGCATAGCAGGAGGTCTGGCTAATGTGCTGGAATCAGTGACTTTATCGGAATATCCGGTTGTCGGGCAGATTAAGAAGCGTCTGGAACAGGCAGGGGCGCTGCGGGCCCTGATGTCAGGAAGCGGGCCGACCGTATTTGGCATAACCCATGACTTGAATCAGGCAGAGGAAATTGCCGCAGGCCTGAAAAAGGAGATGGAAGGTATGTTTATAGGGGTATCCCGGACATTGCGCGCAGATAGCAGGAATTAGGAGAAAACATATCGAATAGACTATTAACCGATAATAATAAATTTTACCAGCCGCATGAAAGGGAGAGAAACAATGTCTGAAAGTAGATTAATTCCGGTTACCCTTGATAATTACAAACCCTTAAGGGAAATAGTATTTGAAACACTGAGGGAAGCCCTCATCAACGGAGTGCTGAAACCCGGGGAAAGACTCATGGAGATTCAGCTTGCTGAAGAAATGGGAGTCAGCCGGACTCCGGTAAGAGAAGCCATCCGAAAACTGGAACTGGAAGGGTTCGTTGTCATGATACCCCGGAAGGGCGCCTATGTGGCCGGGATTTCGGTCAAGGACATAGCCGATGTTTTTGAAATCAGGACTGCCCTTGAGGGCCTGGCAGCAGGCCTGGCAGCAGAACGTATTACTGAAGAGGAATTGGAGCAGCTGGAACGTATTCTGGTCAAGATAGGAGAATGTGTTCAGAGTAACAACCTGGAAAAACTGGTTGAGGTGGATACCGAATTCCATGATACTCTTTTTAAGGCTAGCCGGAATGAGCGGCTGGTACAAATTGTGAGTAATCTTCGCGAACAGATACAAAGGTTTCGGACCACGTCTCTTTCGACACCGGGGCGGATGAAATATGCCCTTGATGAACACAAAAAAATAGTTGAAGCCGTCTCGGAACGAAATGTAGAATTGGCTCAGGCCTTGGCCAGGGAACATATTGAAAATGCTGAAAACAGCATGCTGGAAAAGTTAAATGAAGTAAAAGATCCCGGGCCAGAAGAGCAAATCTAGTTAAGGAGTTATTCAAATGCTTGATGCTATAGTTGTTGCCGGCAGTGACAATTCCGGACCTCTGAGGGACTGCAGTAACGAGCCCTACGAGGCTATGATCAGAATAGGGAGCAAGCCTATGGTCAGGTATGTCATTGATGCCCTTAAGGAATCAGGGATAGTTCGCAGAATCGTGGTTGCGGGTCCAAAACAGTTAGGGGAGTTCTTGACTGATGATTGTGTCAGTGTAGTGCAGACAAAATACGGAATAATCGAAAATGCTGTTAAAGCCATGGAATATGTTGACACATCTGCTCCTGTCCTCATTGCCACCTGCGACATTCCGCTGCTGACGGCACAGGCAGTGAAGGACTTTGTGGATTTAAGCCTGAAATACGATGCTGACTTTTTCTATCCGATAGTTTCGATGAATGAAGTATACAACCGGTTCCCGGAAATTGAGCGAACATCGGCGAAGCTCAAAGAGGGCAGGTTTACCGGAGGGAACCTTTTTATTGTAAACCCTGATGCTGTACCAAGAAGCGCCGAAAAGGCCAGGGAGTTTGTAAATTACCGCAAAAGCCCGGTTAAATTATGTCGTATTCTGGGGTTTAAATTTGTCTTCAAGTTTATATTAAACCTGCTTTCCATTCCCGAGCTCGAAGCCAAGGTTTCTGAAGTACTTGGCATTAATGTAAAGGCAGTAGTCACAAAATACCCTGAAATTGGCATTGACGTTGATAAACCCAGTGACTATTCAATCGTATCTCAATACCTCGACCGGCCAGCCTGAGTGCTGGTCTTTTTCGTCGATTCCCTCTTAATTCGCCACATTTTTCCCTAAATTTCAGGCATAACCAGTATCCATTCTCAGTAAATTAGAAATTTTCTTAAAATTTTGCACTTGCAGGAAGGAATTCTTTGGTAAATGAAGAATATCGAAATTTAACGAATGATTTTGATTGGGCTGAAAAGGGGGTTGCAAAAAATGAATGTCACTGATGTGCGGGTAAGAAAAATTAACCAGGACGGCAAGATGAAGGCTATTGTATCTGTGACTCTGGATGATTCCTTTGTTATCCATGATGTGAAGGTTGTTGAAGGCCAGAACGGTCTGTTTGTAGCGATGCCGAGCCGGAAAACTCCTGACGGGGAGTTCCGGGACATAGCTCATCCGATTACGTCAACTGCCCGAGAAGTGATACAGTCTGCTGTGCTTGAAGCTTACCAAAATGCTTTAGCTACAGCTTAATGGTTAAAATGTGAACAGGAGTGCAGATTCCTGTTTTTTTTTGTACTTCAACAACTAACTTTTCCACAATTGTGGAAAAGTTTAAGGAATGAAGTATAAAAAGGCGCGCACATCGGGAACTGAAAGATGCGCGCCTTTTTAATCTCTGATTGCAAAGTTGAAGTTTTCTGTGGACCGCAGGAAAACCCGTATTTACGTGGAATATTAATTTTATGCTAAAATGTCAGAATTATGGTAATTATAATAACTAATCAAAAGGGAGGAGAGCTCTTTCGTGAATGTAGTGGCAATTATTTTGGCAGCCGGAAAGGGAACGCGGATGAAGTCCCGAATGCCTAAAGTGCTGCATGGCATATGCGGCAAACCGATGCTGGAACATGTAATTGGCGCCGCTGTAGGAGCCGGTATCAGCAGGAATATTGTGGTCATCGGGCACGGCGCAGATACGGTCCGGGAATCCGTCAAGCTTGATGTTGACTGGGTTGAACAGACTGAGCAGTTGGGCACCGGTCATGCCGTAATGCAGGCAGAACGGCTGTTAAGTGATTTTACCGGCAGTATCCTGGTGTTGTGCGGGGATACCCCGTTAATCTCATCTGATACGCTGCAGCGGCTTTTGCAGAAACATAAGGAATCGGGGAATTCCGTTAGTGTATTGACCGCTGATGTTGGGGATCCATCGGGCTATGGGAGGATTATTAGAGGCGATGATGGCGCTGTAACCGGGATTGTGGAACACCGGGATGCTTCAGAAGACCAGTTAAAGATAAATGAAATAAATACGGGAATTTACTGTTTTGCAGCTAAAGAGTTATTTACAGCTTTGCAAACTATTTCTCCGGCCAATGCCCAGGGCGAGTATTATCTTACTGATGTAATAGCAGTGATAGCTTCTAATGGTGGGCGGACGGGAGCTGTTAAAGTGGAGGACGCTCTGGAAACCATGGGGATTAATGACAGGGTCCAGCTTGCTGCCGCCGAGACCCTGATGCGCAGGAAGATACTGACCGCACATATGACTGCGGGAGTGACAATCATTGACCCCGACAACACTTACATAGGCAGTGAGGTTATTATTGGCTGTGATTCCGTTGTATATCCTGGCACGGTCATGGAGGGGAAGTGTTGTTTTGGAGAAAATTGTATCCTGGGGCCATACTCAAGATTAACTGATGTGAAGGCAGGAAATGCATTAACCGTGCAGAATTCTGTTATTAGTGATGCCACGACCGGCAATGGCGTAACTATCGGACCATTTTCCTATATCAGGCCCGGAACTGTACTGGGGGATAATGTAAAGGTAGGCGATTTTGTAGAAATTAAGAATTCGGTGGTGGAGAATGGCAGCAAAGTCCCGCATTTGAGTTATGTAGGTGATGCTCATATTGGAGAGCGGGTTAATATTGGCGCCGGGACCATTACCTGCAATTATGACGGAACAGAGAAATGGCAGACCAGAATTGGAAACAATGCCTTTATTGGCAGTAATACCAATTTGGTAGCGCCTGTAACAGTAGGGGAGAACGCTATTATAGGCGCTGGTTCAACGGTGACCAAAAATGTTCCCGGTGGGGCTCTCTGTATCGAAAGAGCAAAACAAAAAGTTTATCCTGACTGGACTACTAGAAAAAACAAGAAAAAGTGATATAATAGATAATTGGGTTAAAATATCTATATTAATTTGCTGGGGGGGTTTTTGCAAGCCAATGCCAATCTTTAACCGGAAACTCAAAATCTTTTCTGGAAATGCGAATTTGAAACTGGCCGAGGAAATAGCCGAATACCTTGGGGTATCAATTGGCGAATCAAAGGTTTCCAGGTTCAGTGACGGTGAGATTCATGTAAAGATCAATGAGAGTGTCAGGGGTGCCGATGTATTTGTAATCCAGCCTACCTGTGAGCCTGTTAATGACAATATCATGGAGCTTTTGATCGTCATTGATGCACTTAAGAGGGCTTCAGCCCGGAGAATTACTGCGGTTGTGCCTTACTACGGATATGCCAGGCAGGATAGGAAAGCCAGGGCCCGTGACCCGATAACTTCGAAATTGCTGGCAAATGTGATTACAGCAAGTGGGGCCATGAGAGTAATTACCATGGATCTGCATGCAGGTCAGATACAAGGATTTTTTGATATTCCTGTGGACCATTTGCCGGGAGTTCCGATTTTGGCTGAATATTTCCTCAGCAAGAATCTTGATAATTTGATTGTTGTCTCACCTGATCTGGGAGGGGTTACCCGTTCCCGGGATATGGCTGAGCGTATTGGGGCATCCATAGCTATAATCGACAAGCGTAGACCTGAACCTAATGTTGCTGAAATCATGAATATTATCGGAGATGTTGATGGCAAAACAGTTGTTATGATTGATGACATAATTGATACTGCAGGGACCATAACTCAGGGTGCAGCTGCCCTTTTGGAGCGGGGTGCCAAAGAGGTTTATGCCTGCTGTACTCATGGAGTCCTGTCCGGTCCGGCTATGGACAGGCTGCAGAAGTCACCCATTAAAGAAGTTGTGGTAACAAATACAATCCCGCTGCCCGAACATAAAGCAATTGACAAAATTAAGGTTCTTTCGGTGGCACCGCTTCTTGGGGAGGCCATAATCAGGATTCATGAGGATTTGTCAGTAAGCAAGCTTTTTGCATAGCGGTTATTGACAGCTACTTCGTTGATTTATTGATATAGTGCTAAAAACCGCGTTGAGACGCGGTTTTTCTGCGTACAGGAAAGTACAAATTGAAACCTGAATTCCCGTCAAATTATACCTATGATGGAACATTAACCCCGAGGCACTCATAGAGGCACATCTGCTTTTTAGTCATTGGGTGTGAATATTCTTTAGTGTAAATGGAATAACCATCCAAATATTTGGTAATAACGCATATTCCGCACCCTTACGTAGCACTTAAAATTGATTTTCTGCCCCTCAATTAAATTTTGGGTACTGTTTTAGGCATAGTATAAATGGTATCATCAAAACCAACTAACTTTAAGAGACGTAGAATTTGCGTATTAACAAGGTTTTTAGGTAACAAGCGGTTAATCTTTCCACCATTTACGATACGGACAATTTGCATTGACTTCAACATTTCAAGAAGGGAAGTACCTGTAGGTGAATTGCTTTTCCTTTTGCCAGGTAAAATTAATGGCTCTGTTTCTTCTTTTAACTTTTGCCTTACCCGGCGTTCCAAAAGGGCATATATAAGTAAAGCCATAAGGAACACAAAACTTAAAGCTAATACGCGTTCTCGATTTTTCACATAGATGCCGTCAACAAATACAGGATCCTTCAGGAATCTAAACCTAACTTCCACTGCCGTCTGCTCTTTATACTCTTTTAAAATATCAATAGCTGACAGTTCTTCTTCTTTTAAGACATTGGTCATTAAAACGAAGGTACCGGCCTTGGCTCGCAAATTAGATACGGTTTGTTCACTGGGACTTTGAATTTCTATGTTTAACCGCCAAGTTGTCTCTGTCTCCGGTACTGCGCCCTTTTTGGGTCGACCTGCTTTTCTTTTGATGGTTACTATTTCTTCTGCTATCCCGTTTATACTATGCAGTATGCGTTTGTGTCCGCTGATAAAAAGCTCCAGTTCTTTTTCAGCGTCGGCGCGGCAATAAAAAGTCCTTTTGCCTAACTCCAAACAATCTTTTTCCAGTTCCATTCGTTCTTTTTCAATGTGTCTGGCAATGGTCTTTTCTTTTCTGGCATCAAGTGCAGTCGACTGGATGACCAAGCACCGGTAATTACTTCCGTCAATTTCTCTGATGGTGCTTTGGCAGCGATATTGGGAGGCATTTTTCTTATTGCTGAAAGTACCGATTTCCAACCAGTTACGCAGACACTACCTCGATTTCGGTTTATGGTGAATATGACAGAGAAGGAAGTATTAATATAACCAATGGCTACAGCAAAGAACTGATTCTGCGCTAGTAACCAGAGACAATCTGAAAATCATTCAACAGCAAAATATAAAGTTTATTTCTAGACTACCAGAAACCTTTGGTCTGGCCGAAGAAGTAAAGCAATGGTCCTGGGAACGGAACAGAAGGGCTTACCGTTTTACCGGCTGGCAGTGCGCCTTTAATAGCAGCTATGTGTGATGAAATAGAATTGGCAAGAATTGTTGATAATATTGTTTTATGGATCCCAAACAATGCCGTGTATCACCAGGCACCTTGATTAAAGGACTTGTAATCAATGTTCTGTCAGGCCGTAAGGCACTATACAAGGTTTTCGAATATTTTGCGGAACAAGATTTAGAAGTATTGTTTGGCTCGGGAATTGAAGCCGATGCCTTTAATGATGATGCTCTGGGCCGTGCATTGGATAAATTAGCATTCGTACACCCTAATAGGGTTTATTCAAATATAGTTTTATCTGCTATTACCAAGCATGATATAGATTTTAAAGGAGTTAGTGGCTTTAGCGGCTACCTGCTACCAAGTGGGGTAAACTTTACAGAAGAAGACGATGGAAACTGGAGTGTGACTATAAAGTGGGATACTGTAGACAATAATGTAACGGCTGCCTGTGAAGTTTTAACTAAAAACACAGCCAGTGATTATAATCTATGGAAATGGGCTCACTTGGCAAATGGAGAGAATGTGCAAGCATGGAGCGCTTGGCAAGCCGATGGTGCACCGTTCAATCTATTTGGTCCTATAGTTGAATTTCAGAGTTTTTATTACTGGACACCCTATTAAAAGATATTATTAATAGTAAATTAAAGGAGGATTGCTTAATGAAAAAATGGTTAATTGCAAGCATTTTAACAATCTCTCTGCTTTTGGCAGGTATCTTTGTCGCGTATGCCGCACAAGATGAAATACCTACTGTTGACAAAATGGACCCGGTTGCCGAAGAGTTTGAAAAGAACAAGGGTGAAGCAGTTGATTTAATTGGTATTCCTGTAATTATTAAAAACAAGGACGGTAAGGTCTATAAGACCACTACCGATAAATTTATTAAAGAGAAGGATAAGATTGAAAAGGAATTAAAAGTGAAATTTTAATGAACTGGTTTTCCATAATATGATGAGTCAAACGGGGCTCATTTTTTTTGTTCTGACTAAATAATCCATATTAGGCATTGAAATAGTTAGAGAAACGCAAGCCTGCAGCGGGATCGAAAACACCGTAAAAAAACCAATTGCAGTGGATGCGGACCATCACTTTATTGTGGGCATCCAAATGAGCAACAGAGCAGCAACCAAAAGCAATGTGAAGGCATTTGTTTTTTCCGGGGGTGCAGCTTTTTCAACGGCTAGTTAATTTGCAAAATACTCAATTAATATATTCATACATAAAATAAAAAAAACAATAACCATTAAAAATGCAGGAAAACAGATTAGCGGATTTAATTTATACAATATCCACCCACTATATGTGTAAATAACTGACTAAGGTGAAAGGAATGTGTTTTATCATGAAAAATGATATTCAGATTAATAAGTTTATATTGGGATGTATCTTTTTGCTTATGGCGATATTGTTTTATATTTTTTCAATTAATGAAAAAGCTTTAGCAACAGCATATCAGAAAATGAATAATTGGGTAGAATTCTCGATTAAAGCTTCGGTTATTAGCTTGTTATTAGGAGTTCTATTTGAATTGATATTTTTATATCCCCATAGAAAGTGTGAGTTGAGAATCAATGCTAAGATTATACCAGCAATCATGCTTATAATTGTAGGAGTTATTCCTCACATCTATTGGTATTCATTGATATTGAAATCCTCTCCTTTTTTTAAACTAGTATTAAACCCTCTAAGTGTTAGTAAAACACAAGTAGTTATAAATGTATTTGCAGGTATCTTATTAGTAAAATCCTCTCTTCGCAGAAATGAATGAAAATACTGATTTACTACCATCACATTGCTGGACTTTCATTTTGGACCCCAAAGAAATGATAAAACCGGGCATAGCGGGGGTGCAGCTGTTAAAGAAGCATGGCAAACACTGAAAAAACTTTCCCCGAAAGAACGGCTGAGACCATAGTAAATTGGTCTCGGCCTTTTCTAAAGTCTAAAATATAACGACACCCACAAGGCCCGGGCCGGTATGTACAACCATAACGGGACCTATCTGGCCTGTTACTATTTCTTCAACATTATCGAGTGTGTTAAGTTGACTAATCAAAAAATCTGCCTCCTGCCGGGCATCTCCATGAAACACTGCGATTTTAACTGTCCTGCCTTCGGCTGCCTGCCGGATAATTTCTAACATCCTGTTTAGAGATTTTTTTCTGCCCCGGGTCTTTTCATATGTATAGTATTTTCCCTCATCGTTTATGGATATAATGGGCTTTACCTGCAGTATCTCCCCCAGAGAAGCCGCTACATAGCCAATTCTCCCGCCTCTTTTCAGGTATTCAAGGGTGCCGACAACAAAGAAAGTCTGCACCCGGTTAATTACCTCTTCAGCCCTGTTGACTACCTCGTCAAAACTGCTCCCTTTGGAGACTTCTTTTGCTGCTTCCAGGACAGGAAAGCCTAACCCCATTGACAGGGACTTGGAGTCCAGGACCCTAATTACAATGCCGCTGAATTCCGCAGCTGTGTTCCGGACCATCTGTATAGTGCCGCTTAAGCCGCTGGAGATGTGGATACAGAGGACATGGGTGAAGCCGCTGTTTTTCAGGTGTTCAAATAACTGAAAAGCATCAGAGGGACTGGGCAGCGAGGTTTTAGGGACTTCCTTTTCGAGGTTCCGGTACACTTCCTCCGGGGTAATGTCAACCCTGTCGGTAAATTCACGGTCAGTGTAGATTATTTTAAGCGGGAGGACACTAATCCCATATTGTTCAAGTTGTTCATTTTCCAAATCACAGGTGCTGTCAGTTACAATAGCGATTTTT
Organism: Phosphitispora fastidiosa; assembly: GCF_019008365.1. Lineage (NCBI taxonomy): Bacteria > Bacillati > Bacillota > Clostridia > Eubacteriales > Peptococcaceae > Phosphitispora > Phosphitispora fastidiosa. Next base: position 49,360 of record NZ_JAHHUL010000015.1, read on the forward strand.
TGCATAATAACCACCTTTCGCAAGTGAATATACTGTATTCAATTAAAAGGGGAATTATACATTATTCAACAGAAATGCCATATATCCTCCTGTGGATGTGGGAATGAAGCCAGAGCGCCTGTCGGCAAAGCTTTCTGAATTAAAAGAATAGAGGTGAGGAAAGCTATCCTAAAGCTTAACATGTTACAAGGAGGATGTACACGTGACCAATAAAACCAGGCACCGTTTGGATGAAAAAGTCAGTATCCATGAGTCTGTTCAGGAAATGTATCAACGATTGCATGAAGATGGGATGAGCAATACTTTCGACCGCTTTGAGCCTCAGGAAAAAATAAGGTGCAACTTTTGCGTATCAGGAACTAGCTGCCAATTATGCACCAATGGCCCCTGCCGCATTTCAGAGAAGACCGGGGCCACTCTTGGAGTATGTGGGATAACTCCTGATGCCATGGCGATGCGGGACATGCTGCTGAGAAATGCTATGGGGGCTTCAACTTATGCCCATCATGCCTATGAGGCCTTCAGGACCTTGAAGTCCACTATTGAAGGGAAAACCCCCTTCGGAATCACTGACAGGGAGAAGCTTTACTGGTTTGCCGGACAGTGCGGGGTTAATACAAATGGTGATCCGGGTCAGGTGGCTTTGTGGCTGTCAGATTTTCTGATGTATGAGCTTCATCGCGGATATGATGAGCCCAGCCGGATAATTGCGGCATTTGCACCTCCCGCGAGGCAGAAGGTGTGGCGGGATCTGGCTATCTATCCTGCAGGGACACTGCATGAGATTAAGGATGCTGTGGCCAGTTGTCTGACAAATGTTGACGGTGACTTTATATCACTGGCGAAGAAGGGACTCCGGCTGGGGGTAGCCACGATTTACGGAGCCCAGATAGGTCTTGAAATGGTTCAGGACATCCTTTTTGGAACTCCCATGCCTCATGAGGTGGAAGTAGACCTGGGGATTCTGGATCCGGAATATATTAACATTGTTTTTAACGGGCACGAACCATGGGTGGGGATGGCAACTTACTATGCTGCCAAAAGACCTGAGGTTCAGCAGCGTGCTAAGGACGCCGGAGCAAAAGGATTACGGATTATCGGTTCCATAGAAACAGGGCAGGAGATGCTGCAGCGGCTTCCCATAGATGAAGTGTTCAAAGGTCTGACAGGCAACTGGCTGACAATTGAACCGGCATTGGCGACTGGGGCAATAGATGTTTTTGCCATGGATGAAAACTGTTCACCTCCTTTTTTAAAGCCTTATGAGGAAAAGTACGGCGTAACCCTTGTGAGTGTTAATGATCTGGTTCGGATTCCGGGCGTCAGCAGAAATTTTGATTACAAACCCCCTGAAGCAGTCGGCATTGCCAATCAGTTGTTAGACCTCGCTGTGGGAAACTTTACCCGGCGTAAGGGAAAAATTACACCAAGAGTACCCCAAAAGGTTACCAAGGCAATTTCAGGGTTCTCCACAGAGGCGGTGCTTAAAGCTCTTGGGGGCACTCCCGAGCCTTTGGCCGGGGCCATAAAGGCCGGTAAGATAAAAGGCGTGGTTGCTCTGGTAAACTGTACTACTTTATCTACCGGACCCCATGATTATATGACTGTCAACCTGGCTAAGGAGCTTATCAGAAGGGATATTCTTATTATTAGCGGCGGATGTGGCAACCACGGTCTTGAAGTTGCCGGACTGTGCAACCTTGAAGCCATTGAGATGGCAGGACCGGGGCTTAAAGAGGTATGCCGGAGCCTCAAAATACCACCGGTGCTTAGCTTCGGAACCTGTACCGATACGGGCAGGATTTCCATGTTAACAACAGCCCTGGCCAATCATCTGGGGATTGACTCCGCAGATCTGCCGGCGGCTGTTACGGCACCCCAATACATGGAACAAAAGGCGACAATAGACGGCATGTTTGCTCTGGCATACGGGCTTTACACCCATCTATCACCCACACCTCCCGTGGCGGGGGGGCCTGAGCTGGTCAAGCTTTTGACAGAAGACCTTGAGGGTCTCACGGGTGGTAAGGTAGCTCTGGGCGATGACCCGGTTGAGGTCGCCGCAGGCATAGAGGAACATATCAAGAAAAAAAGGACTAAAATCGGCCTTGATTAAGAAAAAATTGATTTTTCGGATGGGGTTCCCCAAGAATTGAATGGGGGGCCCCGTTTTTTGGGGGGGTACGTTGTAAGGCCATAAATTACCACACCTGCTAGGCAGGTTTTTTCGGCAGGGTTGTCTAATTGATATAGTCGACTAAACAATAGAGTTGGGTGGTAAATATGGAAGAAGCAGTAATGTTATATAAAAAGAAAAAGTTTATTGACGAATTTTTAAGTAAATATGCACTAAAGAAACGGGAGGCTTCCCAAGTTCTGAATTTTCTGCGCTCCAGGGACGGGCTGTTAGCCAATACCTATTTTGTGGAAAATGTCAGACACCTTCCGAATGCCTTGATTATTTCTGCATCTAATGCAGCAACGGTTTCATTCCTGTGTCGGATTGATAACGAATATTATGAGGATATCGAAGAAATTATTTCTTTGTTGGACCTGGAAGCTCCTGAAGAATTATTTGTCTGGCTTTCTTTTGAGGAGGACTACAGGTGTTCTGTCTGCAATACTGATTTGGAAATAGCGCCTGAAGTCAGGGAGAAGGTTTTCTATTATCAGGTTATTCGGGCTTTGGAACGCGAAATGAGCCGGAAGATACTGGACCGGGAAGAGCGGAAGGCAGAAATGCTGGCCGAGATTGACCTTGCCTTGGAGAAGGGTGACAGGAAAAAGTTTGACTACCTGGCAATCAGGTATAAAAAGCTTTTCAAGGCATCCTAGGAGTTTTTTACAGGAATTGAAATGGAAGACGGGGCGGCCCTGAAGTTAAAGGGCGGCCCCACTTTGGGTTTATTTGGTGTTGGCCTCTTCCGGGGTGTTAACTGCCTCCTCAGGAGTATCAGCCTCCGGCTCTGCAGAATTATTTTCCGGCACATCAGGAGAATTTGCTGTCTCATTGTCTTCAGGTTCCACGCATTCGCTGTCGGAAACTCCGGTAATTATTTCTTCATTTTTTATTTCCACTTCACTGGTTACATCAAGACCAGAGTTCGGTTCGGGGAAATTTTCGTTTCCGGAGTCTTCTGCTGCATCAGCTGCAGGTGATGTACTGGGGTTATCATTTTTTTCATACTTGTCTTTAATGTTTTTACGGATTTTTCCGGTGCGTTTTTTAGTGGTTTCCCAAAGTGTGGAGGTGCTTTCTTTCAGGTTGTGGATAGTTTCATTTAACCCGCCGTCGACCTTTTTCAGATATGTTTCTGTACCTTCATTAACAACAATGATGTCTGAACCCAGTGTCCTGATATGTTCCGCCGGCATGAGCGCCTTGCCCTTGAAAAGACTCTCCAGAAATTTACCGCTGATTTCGAAGCATTCGATTTTTCCGGTTATTTCATCAATATAATATTCGTCAACTACCCCTAACACGGTTCCGCTTTCTGTGATTACCTTGACGCCAATGGGATTAATATTTTCCTTGATTAGCTTCAGCATGTGGGGGAGGCTCATGGTTCTCTGCACATTTGCCGACTGGTCTATGGTAATGGCATCATCACCCATACTCCGGACCTTTGTGTAGGGGATTATTTTTTGTTCCCGGAACCATCCGCGCTGGTCAATAATTATTGCGGCAATCTCCATTTTGGACGGGTCCACAACTATATTTTTGGATGCACCAATCTGGATACCTTCTTCTAAACTTATTATCGGCATGGAGATAAATTTACGGCTCTTTCTCAATTTTAAAACCCCCCAAAAAATTCTTTGCTACCATATTATTCATGAGACATGTTTGTTATACCATTTTCCGGGAAATACTATAACAAATTTGATTGTTAGCCTGGAAGGCTGATTTGACAATTAACAGAGGGGGTATGAAAATGGTTGAGGCAAAGATAGGCGCCAGCCTGAGGCCAAGTACCAAAGGAAGCTATCGGCACTATTTACGGGATAACGGGAGGATACCGGCGGTGGTTTATGGGAAGGGCATTAAGGGACAGGCCATTGAACTGGATGCCAAGGATCTGGAGTCCGTGATTCGCCAAAAGGGGCGTAATGTTCTTATTGACCTGGATGTAACAGGAGGGTCGGAGCAGAAAAAATATGTTGTTATGATTAAAGACCTGCAAAGAGATCCTATCCGTAGAGATATTGTCCATGCCGACCTGTGTAAAGTATCCCTGGAGGAAAAATTACGTACAACCGTTCCTCTGGTGTTAAAGGGCGAGGCTGCCGGAAAGAAGACCGGGGGTGTTTTGCAAACCGGGCTGCGGGAACTGGAAATTGAGTGTACTCCCGACAAGATGCCGGATGCGGTAAATGTTGATATTTCCAGCCTTGAGACCGGTCAGCATATTACAGTGGCTGACCTTTTGGTATTTGGCGAGTTTAAGATTCTAACAGAACCGGATAAGATGGTTGTCATGGTAGCGGCACCCAGAGTGGCGGAAGAAAAGGAAGAAGACACCGTAAGAGATGCGGAAACTGCCGAAGCGGAAACCGAAGCTGAAACTGAAGATGCGGAGGTTTCTTAGAGCTTCCGCAAACATAAAAAGGGTTGCTAAAGTTTAAATTTCACAGGAGGAAAATTCCTTCAGCCCTCGAATAAACAAGTGGATAAAGGGGGATTCTTTGTGAAACTGATAATTGGATTGGGCAACCCTGGTAATAAGTATGCTTCCACAAGACATAATATCGGCTTTATGATTATTGATTACCTGGCCGGGGTTTTGGATATTAGCGTAGACAGAGTCAGATTGAAAAGCCTGGTCGGTGAAGGCTTTAAGGATGGTGAAAAAATAATTCTGGCCAAACCCCAGACCTATATGAATCTCAGCGGGGAAGCTGTGCTTGACATGGTACATTGGTATAAAACCGATCTGCAGGATATCCTGATAATCTATGATGATATGGACCTGCCTCTTGGAAAGCTGCGCCTTAGAATCAAAGGCGGTGCCGGAGGACATAATGGGATGAAGTCAATAATTTACCTGATACAGTCTGAAGATTTCCCCCGTTTGCGCATCGGCCTCGGTCGACCGGAGAATGAGCATTTGGAGAATATTGATTTTGTCCTCGGCAAATTCAGTGAAGCGGAAGCAAAGGTAATGACTGCAACAGTCAAAGAGGCTGCGGAGGCTGTACTGGCAGTAATTGAAAAAGGTGCTGCACAGGCTATGAATGAGGTAAATAAACTGTAAGCGGTCGGAGGGATGTTATGCTGTTTTTCGCGGCCGGGGCACTGGCTGCCATGGCTTCATGGATAGGGAACAGGCTGGCCTTAAAGTTAATGGGCGCCAGGGAAATAGTGCTATTAGCGCCTCTGATTGAAGAAGCCGCAAAGACCGGGGCAGCTATTCTGACCGGTAGTTCTTTAATCCTGACTCACGGAGCATTTGGCTTAATAGAGGGGGTTTATGATGCCTGGAATGCTGGTTTGCAGGGGCTGCAGGCCGGAGTGGCCAGTCTTGCCGGACACCTTTTTTACGGATATATTACCTTTATGGTTATGCAGAGGCATCATAGCTGGTTATTTGCTGTGTTGAGCGGGTATCTGCTGCACATGCTCTGGAACGTTACGGTGTTAAAATTTTTGGTTAAGAGAAGGAGGCAGTCAGCTTGAAGATCAGATTTTTTTGTGACTGCTGTGATTCCGTTTTTGATGAGACTGAGGTTGCTGAAGATGCATTTCCGGAGGAAATAGAAGCCTTGACCTGGGAGAACGGGAGGGGTATAATATTACAAGACGCTGACGATTACGGAGTTTTTTTCCTGTCAGTTTGTCCCGAATGTAACAGGGATCTCGGTTTTGGAGAGGAAGATAAGTTTGCCTTCTTACAAAAGCCGGTGTTGCACTAAAGCTTATAATATTTAATTTAAATATCGAACAGCGGTTAATCACCGGAGAGCAAGGGGATTGATATTCCCGGAGGCCTATCAGAGCTTTAGCCCAGGTGCTGGAGCTTTTTTAATATCCAGATACCACCGGATGCCAAAACCGGTGTTTTTTGGCGTGCACGTGTTTTTTGAGGGGTTTAAGGGAGTTCCGACTTAAGGCTTATTTCCGTTACAAGAAAGGGAATGCAATTATGAAGGTACACGGATTTTACGATCCATTGCGTGAAAGCTCAGATTATCTCTCACTGGTAAAAGGCCTTCAGAAAAAGACCGGATATCAGATGGTGTACGGGCTGTCATCAACTCAGACAAGCTATTTGACGGCAGGTCTTATCAGCGGCAGCAGGCAGCCGGTGTTTTTTGTAACTGCCGGAGCCCTGTCGGCTAAGAAAAAGTTTACTGACCTGAAATCCCTTTTACCGGATAGGGAAGTCCTGCTTTTTCCCGACCTTGACCCTGTTCCTTTTGGAGCCATTGCTCAAAGCAGAGAGGTTATGATACAACGTCTTCAAGCCCTTGACGGGATTATTGGGCATGAGGGAGCCATTGTGGTAATACCTGTTGAAGCGCTTCTGAAGAAAATTATTCCTCACCAGGTCTTTTATGAGTTTTGCCTAAAGATTGAAGTGGGGCAGCGGCTCGACCTGTCAGAAACGGTCAGGCTGCTGGTAGACCAGGGGTATGAGAAAGTGGATATGGTGGAAGGTCCAGGGCATTTCAGCCTCAGGGGAGGAATATTGGATATATATTCTCCGGTTTCGCAGAACCCGGTCAGGATCGAATTGTTTGATGATGAGGTAGATTCTGTAAGGGACTTTACCGTAGAGACACAGCGTTCTCTCGAAAAACGCAGCAGTATCACGATTATTCCGGCGCGGGAAGCTGTCTTTCCCGCGGAAAGAATTTTAAAAGCGCTGCCGCGGCTGAAAAAGGATTTTGTTACCGAAAAAACTATGCTCCTGAAAGCCGGAAAAAATGAAGCTTATAAGAGGTTGTCTGAAAGGATGGGTGACTTCCTGGAAAAACTTGACCAGGGAATAATTCCTGAGGGAATTGAGGCCCTGTTTTCGTATTTTTATCCGGATGGGGTCACGGTATTGGAGTATTTGCCTCAGGGATCAGCAGTTTTTATTGAAGAGCCGTCCCGGCAGAGGGACATTATTCAGAACAGGCTGCGGGAACAGGTAGAAATGCATGTGAGCCTATTGGAACAGGGACTGGCTCTTCCCGCTCAGCAGCATAATAACTTGACTGCCGAAGACCTTAACAGGGTCATGACACGGTATACCAGGATTGGTTATTCCCTTCTGCCTAAACAACATGGGGTAAAACCGGGTAACATTGTGAACTTTTCTGCTAAAACCATGCACATATTTAAGGGTAAAATTGACATCCTGGTTGATGAAATAAAAATGCTCAGGGAAAATGGCTTTGCAGTTGTTATTTTTGGAAGCACTCCCGGCAGGATGGAAAAGATCAGAGAGCTTCTCAAGGAAAACAGTATCTTTGCCGGTATGGAATCCGAACTCCCCCAGAGGGTTGCACCCGGGGAAGTTATCATCACATGTGGGCTGCTGGAGGCCGGGTTTGAATTAACTGCAGTCAAACTTGCTGTGATTACAGACTGGGAAATTTATGGACAGCCCAAAAAGACCCGCGTTGTCCGGGCCCAGACTCAGCAGGGAGCCAAGATAAGCCATTTTTCAGACTTGCGGCCCGGTGACTTTGTAGTCCATGTAAACCACGGTATTGGGAAATATATGGGTATCAAACAACTTGAGGTAGGCGGAATTCGGAAGGACTATCTTTTTGTCCAGTATTCCGGAGAGGACAAACTATATGTTCCGACAGACCAGATAGAGCTTATTCAAAAGTACCTGGGTGCAGAAGGGACGGCGCCAAAACTCTACAAATTGGGTGGAAGCGAGTGGAGCAGGGTTAAGCAAAAGGTAAAGGAATCCGTCAAAGACCTGGCCAATGACCTTATTGCACTTTATGCCGCCAGGCAGAAAATTCCGGGACACAGTTTTTCCCCGGATACAGTATGGCAGCAGGAATTCGAAGATGCCTTTCCTTTTGAGGAGACCCATGACCAGGTAAGCGCTATTGAGGATGTCAAAAAAGATATGGAAACTTCCAGGCCAATGGACCGTCTTTTGTGTGGGGATGTCGGCTATGGCAAAACAGAAGTTGCCATCAGGGGCATTTTCAAGGCTGTGATGGACAATAAACAGGTTGCGGTCCTGGTCCCCACAACTATACTCGCCCAGCAGCATTTTAACACCTTTAGGGAGAGGTTTACGGGATATCCTATCCGGGTGGAGATGTTAAGCAGATTTAAGTCTGCAGGGGAACAGAAAGGAATTATAAGTGACCTAAAAAAAGGGTTGGTTGACGTTATTATCGGAACTCACCGCCTGCTTCAGGGAGATGTGGAATTTAAGGAGCTTGGCCTGGTAATTATTGATGAGGAACAGCGTTTTGGGGTTACCCACAAAGAAAAACTAAAATATATCAGGCAGACTGTTGATGTCCTGACCCTTTCGGCAACCCCCATCCCCAGGACTCTGCATATGGCTATGATTGGTGCAAGGGATATGAGTATCCTGGAGTCACCCCCGGAGGACCGTTATCCTGTCCAAACTTATGTGCTGGAGTTTAACCTGGAAATAATTGCTGATGCTGTCAGGCGCGAGATCGACCGGGGAGGCCAGGTCTATTTTGTGCATAACAGGGTCAAGGATATTGACAAAACAGCCCGGATGCTTCAGGAGGTGGCGCCGGAGGCACGTATTGCGGTAGCTCACGGACAGATGAGGGAAGACCAGTTGGAAAGAAGAATGCTGGATTTTATATCCGGTGATTACGACATTTTAGTTTGTACGACTATAATTGAAACAGGCCTGGATATTCAGAATGTCAATACCCTGATAGTGGATGAAGGGGACAAAATGGGACTTTCCCAGCTGCATCAGCTCAGGGGACGCGTAGGCAGGTCACACCGCCTGGCTTATGCTTATTTCACCTACAATAAAGATAAGAGCCTGACGGAAATCGCGGAAAAACGCCTGCAGGCCATTCGCGAATTTACTGAATTTGGTGCCGGGTTCAAAATTGCCATGAGGGATCTTGAGATACGGGGCGCCGGTAATGTCCTGGGACCTGAACAGCACGGTCACATGATGGCTGTGGGCTTTGATATGTACTGCAGGCTCTTGGAGGAGGCTGTTCATGAGCTGCGCGGCACATCGTCAGAAATCCTGCCCGAGCCGTCTATAGATTTGAATATTAATGCATTTATCAGTGATAATTATATATCTGACCCGGCGGTTAAAATTGAGGTATACAAAAAGATTATGCATATTGACACCCAGGAAGACTCCTTTGATGTTATGGAAGAGCTGGTGGACCGCTTTGGTGATGTTCCTGAACCGGTCGAAAACCTGATTTCTATTGCCCGGATAAAATCTCTGGCTGCTAAAAAAGGGGTCCAGAGCATTATTCAAACCAGAGATTCAGTGAGTATCAGTTTTCACGAACTATCAGGCATTAAGGTTGAACAACTGGCTCCGATTACGGAAATGTTTAAGCGGAGGGTATCTTATTCGGCAGCTTCAGGTTTTCAGATAATCCTTTCAGTAAAGAATTTAAGCGGCCCGGAGGTGCTCCGGAAATTGGAGAAGATGCTGGCCAAATTAGCGGAACAGGTAGAATAAACAACTTGAATATTAATATTTGTCGGAGTATAATAAATTTATGATTTTTATTAGGGGAGGGTAATTCATGGGAAGAAATCTGAAAAGAATCGTTGCTTTAATGCTTGTTCTCGCGTTCTCAATTGCTGTGACCGGCTGCAGTTCCAAAACCCTGGCTACAGTTAATGGGGCGAAGATATCAAAGGATGACCTGGACAAAAGAATGAACAAGGAAAAACTCTATTTAGAGCAGCAAGGAGCCTCGTTTTCCGGTCAGGAAGGTCAAATGATGCTGACAGCCCTGGAAAAACAGACCCTTGAGAAGATGATTGAACAGACCCTTATTGAGCAGACTGCAAAGGATGAGGGGGTATATCCTTCAAAGAGTGAGATTGACAAACAGGTTGAGGATATTATATCGAAGTTTGGCAGCAAGGCCGAATTTGAAGCGGCAATGAAACAGTATAATTATACATTGGAAGATATTGAAGATAAGGTTTCATTTGAAACAGCATATACCCAGCTCTATGAAAAAGTTACCGCTGATGTTAAAGTATCTGAGGATGAAATAAAGAAATACTACGATGATAATAAGGACCAGTTTAAAGACCCGGTAAAAATAGGCGCCAGAGCGATTCTTATCAAATATGACAACCCTAACCAGACTACCATGATGGGACAAGAAGTACCCAAAGTGGGCCGTAATGAGGAACAAGCCAAGGAGATGGCTGCAGGTATAATTAAGGAACTAGACTCCGGAGCGGATTTTGAAAAACTTGCCAAGGAGAAATCCGAAGATGCCAGGTCCAAGGAAGACGGAGGACTGGTTAAGGATATGCAGGAGAGCAGTCCTTATGCCAAAGGCACCGTAATGCCTCCTGAATTTGATGAAGCGGCCATGGCGCTTAAAGCAGGACAGTACAGCAAAGAGCCTGTGAAAACGGCCACCGGGTATTATGTAATTAAGCTGGAGTCCCTGACCGAAGAAAAACAGCTTTCCTTTGAAGAAGCCAGGGAACAGATTGAGCAAACCCTGCCGATGGTACAGAAACAGCAGAAGTTTGCTGAGTATATGGCCGGAGTAAAGGGAAATGCAAAAATTGTCAACAAGCTGGCAGAAGAAGCTCCTGCGACCGTTCCGGAAGCTCCGGCAATGCCGCCTGAGACAGGTTCCCAACAGCCGGCTAAATAAGCTAAATCAAAGTATTGGTACAAGTTAGCCAGGCTTAATGGAACATTGCTGCGCCTGACCAAAATCCGATGGAAAAAAATGAATAATTCCCTCTGCTCTGTTATATACTATCAATGGAAAGATCATTGTTAAAAAGTGCAGAAAAAGGAGGGAAGACAAACTAATGAAGGCGACCGGTATAGTACGCAGGATAGACGACCTAGGACGCGTAGTGATTCCAAAAGAAATTAGAAGAACCCTGAGGATTCGTGAAGGGGACCCTCTTGAGATTTTTGTGGACAGGGAAGGGGAGGTTATCCTAAAAAAATACTCACCCATTGGTGAGTTGGGTGATTTTGCTAAAGAATATGCGGACTCTCTTTATGAAGCTATTGGGCATATTGCCTGTATTGCTGACAGGGACACCATTATTGCTGTTGCTGGGGCGCCTAAAAAGGAATTTCTGAACAAAGCTATTGGGCCCGCAGTGGAAAAGGTAATGGAGGACCGTAAAGCGATACTTATAAACGATCCTGGCTCTGAACCCGTATTAGATGGTGATGAGGATGAGCCTGATAAGTTTAGTGCACAGGTGATTGCACCGATAATCGCAGAAGGTGATCCGATTGGTGCAGTGATACTCCTGTCCAAGGAGTCCGGCACCCAGATGGGCGATATGGAGTTAAAGCTTGCGGAAACAGCGGCAGGCTTCCTGGCAAAACAAATGGAGCAGTAATCAAAAGGTAGCTTAAATGCTACCTTTTCTTTGTGCGTGCGTGGTTTTCCTGTGGAATTTTTTGTCCCCCCCGTAAATACTTATAGATTAACACATTTGGGGGAGGCGCTTTTTTGAAGACCCATTCTTTTTTAAAAGGGGCTGCTATACTGGCGCTGGCGGGATTGATCAGTAAAGTCCTCGGGGCGCTGTACCGGATTCCGCTTTTTCGGGTAGTGGGGTCAGAGGGAATGGGGCTATATCAGATGGCTTATCCTATTTACACGATATTACTGGCCATTTCCAGCGCCGGTATCCCTGTAGCGGTTTCGAAAATTATCTCTGAAAATATGGCCCGCCGGAATTTTCCCGGTGTCAGGCGTACCTTTACGGTTTCTCTGGTATTTATCGGGTTATTATCTGGTTTCCAAGCGATAATGCTTTACAAAAGTGCTGGATACCTGGCGGCAGATGTGTTTCATGTACCTGCGGCAGCACATAGTATCCGGGCTATTGCTCCGGCTGTTTTTTTTGTAGGGCTGATGTCTGTGTTCAGGGGGTATTTTCAGGGCTTTCAGGAAATGTCCCCTACTGCTTTATCACAGGTGCTGGAACAGTTTATCAGGGTAGGAACTGTACTGACCGGCGCTTATATCTTCCTGCCAATCGGCATAGAATATGCCAGCGCCGCCGCTACTTTTGGCGCCGTAACCGGAGCGGCGGGAGGGCTGTTGTTTCTGGCGGGTCTGTATTTCATCAGGCCTTATTTCAAAATGGCCCCTTCAGGTTCTTACGGGTCCTCAAACGGATATGTTCGCAGTGCTTTGTTTATTGTATTTAGACTAATCTTACTTGCCCTGCCCATTTCCCTGGGAGGGCTTGTCCTTCCGTTAATGCAAACCCTTGATGCTGTTACGGTTCCCGGACGCCTGCAGTTGGCGGGATATACTGTATCCCGGTCATCTCAGCTATACGGGCAGCTTACCGGCGCTGCCATTACCCTGATTAATCTGCCGACAGTGCTGACAGTTTCATTGGCTTCTTCTCTTGTTCCGGCTGTTTCCCGGGGCCTTGAACGCAGGAGCTTTGGGGAAGTCAAGAGGCAGATCGGGACATCTCTGGAGATAACCTTACTGGTATGTATACCGGCGGCAGCAGGACTGATTGTTTTGGCCAGGCCGATTACCAATCTCTTATTCAGGTGCCCTGAGGCCGGACTGCCCTTGGCAGTTTTGGCGCCGGCAGCAGTATTTCTGGGGCTGCACCAGACCACTACCGGGATCCTTCAGGGCATGGGTAAGACTTTTGTCCCCGTAATAAATCTTGCCCTGGGTGCAGTTATTAAACTGATCCTCAATTATACCCTGACGGCCTCGCCGCAAATCGGCATTATTGGCGCTGCTGCCGGGACCGTAGCCGGTTTTTTAATTTCCTCTTACCTGAATTATATTCATATCCGCAGCTTTTTGGGCTGGACGGTGGATTACCGGAAAATATTGCTTAAGCCGGTATTTGCTGCTACAATAATGGCGGTGGGGGTATATTTTACATATGCTCAATCAACAATAATCATGGGAAGCGATTGGGCGACTGTGACCGCCGTACTAACCGGGGCCATAATATATTTTTCGGCATTATGCTGTATGGGAATATTCGGCCAAATTGGGATAACCATAAAAAAGTAATCCGGGGGTGGATAAAGTGGCTGTAATTGCTAAAGAGTTATTAATTGTTGGGCTTGGACCGGGAGATGTTGATTTAATCTCTATAGGCACATTTGAGAAAATAAAAAACGCCCGGAAACTGCTCCTGCGCACTGGGAAGCATCCTGCGGCCGAGGAACTGCGCAGTATGGGTTTGGAGTTTGAGACATTTGACCATCTTTACGAACGGTACGGTGATTTTGCGGAAATATATTCTGAGATTGCTGTAGAGGTCGTCAGGCTGGCCGGGGAGGGTCCTGTGGTTTTTGCAGTTCCCGGAAACCCACTGGTAGGGGAGGAAGCAGTCCTTAGAATTATCCAGCTAGCCCTGGAAGCTAACCTATCTTATGAGATAGTGCCTGCAATGAGTTTTCTGGACCCGGTATTAACAGGCCTTGGTTTGGATCTGTCAGGGGGCCTTAAACTTGTTGATGGGCTGCAGTTGGCCGGGGAGGAGCGGAACCCTGCGGCCAACCCGGACCCGTTAGTTTCAAATATAATCATGCAGGTATATAATTCCAGGGTTGCTTCTGAAGTGAAGCTGTCTCTGATGGAGTTTTATCCGGATGAGCACCCTGTAACCGTGATTAGCGCTGCCGGAGCGGCAGACCAGGTCAGGATTGAGGAAATCCCCCTTTTTGAACTGGACAGGCTGCCGTGGGTTGATCACCTGACCTGTGTCCATGTACCTCCATATTTAGAATCAAAATCAATGGTGAGCCGGTATCCTGCCGACCGCCTGGTGGGACTGTTGGAAATACTCAGAAGTGAAGCTGGCTGTCCCTGGGATAAGGACCAGACACACACTTCATTGAAAAAATATCTTGTAGAAGAGACCTATGAAGTGATAGATGCAATTGAAGAAGGAAATATGTATAAAGTCTGCGAAGAATTGGGAGACTTATTATTACAAATAGCTTTTCACGCCCAGATAGCGGCGGAACAGGGCTTTTTCGACATGAATGATGTCATCGGGGTAATTGCTGACAAACTTATCAGAAGGCATCCGCATGTATTTGGCGATACTTATGTTAGGAACAGTGAGGAGGTTTCCATCAAATGGGAGGAGATTAAAAAAAATGAGCTGAAGGAAAAGGGTGAAACCCGTAATTCATTGTTAGACGGTATACCAAACCATATGCCTGCTTTAATGAAGGCCGACAAAATTCAGCGGCGAGCAGCCAAAGTCGGGTTCGACTGGTCTGACTACAGGGGTGCTTTGGACAAGGTTAGCGAGGAGTTAATGGAGGTGTGTGAGGCTATTGACAGCGGCAATTCGGACAAGGTTCGTGAAGAGATAGGAGATATACTGTTTGCTGTTGTAAATCTAGCCCGTTTTAAGAAAATTGACCCTGAAGAGGCCCTGGCACTTACGAACCGCAAGTTTAAAAACAGGTTTGTCTTTATGGAAGAATCAGCATCCAATTCCGGAAAAGATTTAAGTAAGATGAGCCTTGATGAACTTGACAGATTATGGAATAATGCCAAATTGATGCTGCAATCTAAAAAATAACAGGGTTTATCATAAAAAAATTCCGTAAAAGCAGGAGTTTAGCGGGTTTTAGCGAATGCATTAAATGGAATTCTAAAATGAACACCAATATTTACATTTAGGAGGGATTTTTGTGAACAAGCAAGAATTAGTGACCAGCGTCGCAGAAAAGTCAGGTTTAACCAAAAAAGATTCCGAAAAAGCAGTTAACGCTGTGTTTGCCAGCATTGAAGAGGCTCTCGCAAAAGGTGACAAGGTTCAGTTGGTTGGTTTCGGAACTTTTGAAGTGCGCAGCCGTGCTGCCAGGAAAGGCCGCAATCCGCAAACAGGCGAAGAAATCGAGATTGCAGCTGCCAAGGTACCTGCCTTCAAAGCAGGCAAATCGTTACGCGATACCGTTCAATAGTCTGGAACGATTGCTGCGCCACATTTATCGGTTTTAACTTTACAGTAGACATGACAGCAAAAATCGAAGCTGAAAATTTGGAAGACAGTAAAAAGCTCCTATATGATTATAGGAGCTTCAGCTTATTAAAACCCCAGCGTATTTTTGGATGTCCGACCGCAACCAGAATAGGGGAAACCAGGCAGGCGATGGGGCTCGCCGTTAACCGCTGATTTCAGCTAATAGCTCCTACCGGTAAGCTGCTGGTAGGAGTTTTTATGTTTCTTGGACATGACTAATGGGATTGGTACATCATATTCGCAAAATGGTAATAAAATTGCAGGGCGGTGAATGGGTTGGATTATTTGGCAGTTGCAGCTGCCGGCTTTTTAGGTGCTGTGACCAGAGCTGCACTTGGGAAAGCTGCTGATGCATTGATAGTGACTGTTTTTCCCCTGGGTATTTTAATTGTCAATTTAACAGGTTGTTTAATATTAAGTTTTTTTCTTACCCTTACAGCAGAACGCCTTAAAATTAATCCTAAATTGCGCCTGGCTGTTGGTTCCGGTTTTTTGGGTGCATATACAACTTTTTCTACATTTGCGGTTGACTCTATAGGTCTAATCGTATCTCGTCAAATATGGGGCGGACTTGGTTATATTATAGGGACTTCACTGGGGTGTATTGCTCTGGCATGGCTTGGCGCTGCCGCAGGCAGGTCTCTGGCTAAGAGAAGTGATACTGAGGCGGAGACATCCAAATAAGGTACAATAAGAGGTTAATAAAAGAGGTTAATAAAAGAGGTCAATAGAAGAGGTTAATAAGATGGAATATCTATATATTGGCATTGGCGGATTCTTTGGCGCAATGACCAGATATGGTTTGAGCAAATGGGTTGGCCGGCATTGGAGCGGAAAATTTCCAGTGGCAACCTTTTGGATAAACATTACCGGGTCCTTTATTCTGGGGCTGCTGTTTGTTGCTTTTGCAAAAGCAGGCCCCGGGGCAGCAGACTTAAAAAGTTTGGCTGCAGCCGGCTTCTTAGGAGCGTATACAACATTTTCTACGTTTGCCTTCGAAATAGTGAGTCTAATTGAAGAGGGTGACAGAGATATTGCAGTGAAGTACTTTTTGACAAGTATATCTCTTGGGTTGGCAGCAGCGCTTTTAGGATTGACTCTGGCGAGATATTTCTGGCAGACTTAAAAGGAAATAACGGAGGGAAAAATGAGACTTGACAAGTTTTTAAAGGTTTCACGTATTATCAAGCGCAGGACGATGGCTAAAGAAGTTTGTGACAGCGGAAGGGTGACCTTAAACTCAAGGCCGGCAAAGCCCGGTTCAGAGGTTAAGGCCGGGGATGTGCTTGAACTTGATTTTGGAAGTAAGCGGATTAAGGTGGAGGTTCTGGATACTCCCAGTACCGTAAGGGCTGACCAGGCAAAAGACCTGTACCGGCCTCTGGAAGAAACAAGGGTGCTTAATTAACTCTAATTCCCATTCATATTGTGATTTCCCCGGGAAGATACTATCAACAGTTGGCTGGACGTTTAGTGAAGGTTGGCTGGACGTAAGTTGAGAAGGGGGAATCGATAATGAGAAGAAGATTTTTTAACAGGAGAGTGGCCTTGTGTTTGTGCTTTTGTATGGCTGTCAATCTGTTGACAGGCTGTGCCGGCGCAAAAAAACCGCTGCCGGGGGAAAGGGAGCCTGGCGCAAAGCTTGGCAAAGAGCCTTCTATAAGGTTGTATATTAACGAAACCGGTGAAATCAAAAATATTAAAATGGAAGAATATATTCAGGGCGTTGTAGCTGCGGAAATGGATACAAAATGGCCCATAAATGCCTTGGCTGCGCAGGCTATTCTGGCCCGTACCTTCACCCTGAAGCAAATCAAAGATAAGGGCGGAGTACCCAAATACAAAGCAGATGCTTCCACAAGTGTAGAAGAATTCCAGGCTTTTGACCAGTCAAGAATAAATGATAATGTGCGCCAGGCAGTGAATATGACCAGAGGTGAAGTCGTCAAGTATAAGAACGATTATATCAATGCTTGGTTCAGCGCCTGTGACGGTGGTGTGGAGGCTTCTGCTGCAGAGGGCCTGTCGTACAAGAAAGAAGAAACGCCATATATTAAGGCCGGTGTCGAAGATGGCTGCCTGTCAATCACTGTGCCCGAAAATGTCAGTTGGACTGCCAAGTTTCCTCTGGGTACAGTCAGGGCTGCTGTCCAGCAAGTTACCGGCAACGACCCTGGGGATATTAATGCCGGCAATATTGGGGTTGCCGGCAGAGGGCCCTCCGGAAGAGCCGAGACCTTGAAAATAGGGACTCAGAAGGTGGGAGGTGCAGCCCTAAGACTTGCTCTTGGTAATGAGAAAATGCGTTCTATTTATCTCGATAAGATGTGGATAGACGGCGGGAACCTTGCCATGTCTGGAAAAGGCTATGGTCATGGTGTCGGGATGTGCCAGTGGGGTGCCAAGAAAATGGCGGCAGAAGGTAAAACTCCGGAACAAATAATACAGTTTTATTTTAAGGATATTTCGATAGAAAAAGAATGGAAGTAAAGCATGAAAAAGGATAGCCCTCTACTTAACTAGGATAGTTAGTGTAGGGGGCTACATCTTTTTGAAGCATATTATGTCTTTTAACAGAATATTTATGAGATAGTAGGATGTTTTAAGGAGGGAACTGTTTTGATAGACCGGGATCAGATAAGAGAATATAAAATTATTATGACCAATAGGGAAACTGCCCTTATTGAAGGGGTGGAGAATGTTGAAAGCTTTGATGAGGAAGAGATTCTTTTGGAAACCAAAATGGGACTGTTAATATTAAAAGGCCGGGGAATGCACGTAGTCCAGCTTAATTTGGAGGACGGTGTGCTAATGGTTGAAGGCTACTGCAAATCCCTGGAATTCTCAGATGAAAAAAATGCACGGGGTGTCAGAAATAAAAGCAGAGGCTTTTTAGAGCGCATCTTAAAATAGTCTGTGACCGAAAGGGAGGGGGCTAATGCAGTCTTTGGAGTCCCAGTTTTTTTCGTTTCTTGTGACTTTATTGATGGGATTAACAATTGGCATCCTTTTTGATTTTTATAATGTTACCAAAGGAATCATCCGTCCCCGAAAGGCGGGCACATACCTAGGCGATTTATTATTTTGGGTGATCACAACTATTGTGGTCTTTTTCATGCTGCTGATCGGGAATTGGGGTGAACTGCGTTTTTATGTTATCATCGGGATCCTGGCAGGAGTAGTATGTTACATAAAGTTCCTGAGCCCGATGGTAATAAAAATACTCTTATATATTATTTGTTTTTTTAAGACAGTCCTTGCAGGTATTGCCAAGGGCCTGCGCTTCTTTTGGTTTATCGTAAGTTATCCTGTAATTTTGCTGGGAAATATAATAATTATTCCGGTAGGGCTTCTAGGAAGAACTTGTAACAAGTTGTGCAGTTTTACCGGACGACAGAGTGAGAGATTTATTAAAAAGCCTGCCAGGGAAAAAAGTGTTTTATTGAAAAAAAATATTAAGAATAAGCTAAATTCATTGGTTAATAGAAAGCCTTAATTTTTTTATTATAGCCAAGGAGGATTATTGGATATTGGCGTAGAATCAATATTTGTACTATAAATGTCATTGTTTTGTACATGGTTTGTACACAGTTTGTGGATAAGATGTGGATAGTTTGTGGTTAATATGTGGTTAATATAAGGCTAAGGTGTGGTTAAGCCCCGAGATTAAGCCTGTAGGGTGGCAGCTATGAAGATAGAAATCAGAGGCGTGGAAAGACTGAGCTTTCGGGAGCGCCAGGTGGTAACCTTAAAGGAAATGGGTTATTCAAATGATAGAATTTCCAAAAAGCTCGGGTTAACCGGAAGCACCGTGGCAACCCTTTACAGCCGTGCCAAGAACAAGGGGTATGAGGTTGTTATTATTATACCTGGGGATAGTTTGGGGTTATTCGGGCCTGATGATGAGGATGGTGATTCGTAATGGTCCTTTCAGCAAAAGTTAAAAAGTATGATAATTCGGGGGACATGCCGGGTATACTTAGAAGCCCAAAGCACAAGAAATTTAAGTATAAACTTAAAGGTCCCAGTGTAATTATTCTTATATTATTGGGGATGATTTTTTATTCCTTTGGTGGACAAATGGTAAAAATGTATAATGTTCAGCATGAGATTACAAATATTCAGGAACAGATGAACCAGCTTAAGGTAAATAATGACACCTTAAAAAAACAATTGGAACAATTGAACTCTGAAGCATATATTGAGAGAGAGGCGCGGGAGAAGCTGGGGCTGGTTAAACCGGGGGAGAAAATAATTCTTGAAGCAAGAACAGGTGAAAAAGGGAGCACAATTCCGGCTGCTGCCAAAAACCCCAAACAAATTGAAGTACATTAAACAATAGCGGGCATCTTGACACATAAAATCCATTCGGTTATAATTTGATTGATTACACAAGATGATTGCAGGTCTTGTCTTATTTTAAGGAGGATTTTTTGTTTTATGTCAATTGAAGTGGGGAGCATCGTTGAAGGAGTGGTCACAGGTATCACCAATTTTGGGGCTTTTATTGAATTGCCCGGGGGCCAGACGGGATTAGTTCACATTTCCGAGGTTGCCGACTCTTATGTCAGGGATGTCAAAGATTATCTCAAGGATAAGGACCGGGTAAAGGTCAAGGTTATTGCTGTAGACAAGGGCAAAATAGGTCTGTCTATCAAACAAGCCAAGCCAATCGTTGCTCACAGCACTTCCGAGCGCAAGAGTAATCCTGAACGCAGGGGATATCATCAGCCTGCCAGGAAGCCGGAAAATTTTGAAGACCGGTTGACTAAGTTTATGAAGGAGAGTGATGAGCGCCAGCAGGACATTCGGCGCAGCACTGATAACAAAAGGGGCGGCAAAGGCTCCAAAAAATCGTATAAGACTTCGGTCTGATATTTGGAATGCAGAGCACCGGTCAACGGTGCTTTTCTTGTTCCAATACTGATAATAAGGAGGAGATTTTATGCGTATTGCTGTTGTTGATATAGGGACAAATTCTACAAGGCTGCTTATTACGGGTTATGCAGCGGAGGAATTGCGGACATATGAGACAAGCCTGGTAACTACGAGGCTGGGAGAGGGAATTGGCAGGAAAAGTCATTTATCCCGGGCGGCGATAGAACGGACAATTGAAGCGCTGCTGAAGTTCCGCGATACAATAATCAGAGTTGGGGCTGATAAGATTGTCGTGGCGGCAACAAGCGCTGTGCGTGATGCGGACAACCGGATGGATTTTTTGTCAGAGGTTGCCAGACAGGTAGGATGGGATGTAAGGGTTCTGTCAGGAGGAGAGGAAGCTGAACTAAGCTACCAGGGGGCTGTCAGCAGCTTTGGTCTGAAGTATGGGAAGCCGGCAGTAGTTGATATCGGCGGGGGAAGTACGGAATTTATCTGGACAGAAAACGGGAATTTAAATTGTATCAGTAAACAGGTTGGTGCAGTCAGAATGACTGATACTCATGCTTCTCAAGCTGAGATTGCAGAATTACTTAAAGAAGTGCTGTCTAATGTTCGGGGAACAGGGGTACATCACTTCATAGGGGTGGGGGGGACCATAACTACTGCGGCAGCGATTGACCAGCGCCTGTCGGTTTATGACCCTGAAGCAGTTCATGGTTATTGCCTTAAAGAGGGAAGTATAGCTGACATCCTGTCCGAGCTTGAGGTGATGTCTCCTTCCCGGAGAAAAGAGGTTCCAGGGCTGCAGCCTGAAAGAGCGGACATTATAATTGCAGGATTAAGAATCCTGCTGGCTGTTGTCAGGGGACTGGGCGCTGGTGCGATAACTGTCAGTGAAACTGATATTATGCACGGCCTGGCCTTGAGTGCGGCACTGACTACAAATTAATTCCAGCCGGAAAACCAAAAATTTTGTTAAAGTTCTGGCATGAGAGGCATATAATTATTTAAGACGGAAGAGTTGCAGCCGGCAAAGTTTTTGAGCAGGTCAAAGGGGGTTTGGCATGAGCCGTCTGGCGGACAGAGAGTACCACCGTTATACAGCGGTTCTGCGGGAAGATAATCGCAGCTATGCCAAAACCCCGGCTAGAAGGCCGGGAGGCAAGGCGACTATAGAGATTACCGGGAAATCAGGAATATTGAAGTGTTCTGTCAGAAATCTACGCCCGTTAAATACACCCAATGCTGACAAAGGATATGGGGTTTGGATCAGAACGGAGGAAAAAGGCGATACTGTTCCTGTATATGCAGGAGGTATAGAAATCAATACGAGGGGGGTGGGAGACAGCACAATAAGCTTTGACCCTGAACGTTTAAGAGATTCGGGGTTTAATCTCGGGTCAGGTGGGATTCTGGAAGTATGTGTGCATACAGCACCCAGGGATGATTTGCCCGGCGACAGGGTTTTGATGGGAGAACTGGAACTTGAAGAGGCAGACCTTCCTGAAGAGCCAAAAATGGAGAAAGTATCACCATTTGGGACGGGATTGCCTTATCATCAGTGGTGGAAGTTCTACCCAGGGTATTTTCAAGAAATGATGTTTTTTTCACAGGACAATCAAAACTCCGGTTCATACGGACCTGTTTTTCGCGGGCATCAGCTTATAGGTCTGCAGTATGCACAGGGTGCGGTAAAATATCTGGTACACGGAATCCCTGGCAGGTTTTGCCTTCGAGACCAACCTTTTGGGGGAGCCACCGGGTATGTTTATTGGCATCCTTTACCGGGACAACAGTTTAAACCAGGGGACTATGGTTACTGGTTAATTTACATTGACCCTACAACCGCTGAGGTGGTTTTTCCAGAGAGAGCTGTGCAACCCCCTGACTGTTCAAATTGTGAAAAAGAGTAATTTATATTAAAGGGGTGCCTCGCGGGAGGCCCCCTTTAACAGTTTCAGGCCGGAGGTCCGGGTCAGTCGGTGGATGTCCGGTTCCAAAAATCAGTGTCCCGGTTCGAGTGGTTCGTGGCGGGGTGCGCTTACTATTGTCAGGCTGTTGAGTACCAGGGTAGTCTCAGTACAATTACTGCCTTCGGTGATTTTCTTTTTAATTTCAAGCCGCGGTATAAAAATGGATACCTCATGAGGAACGGGAATGGATATTTTCCGCACCAGTTTGGCATTAATTCCAAAGATATTTATTGCAGCTTCATCCAAGCCTGCCCCAAGGCCAAACCTGTTGAAAAAACATTTGGTTTTTTGCAGCAGTTTCATTGTCGGTCCCCCTCACTATTAGTATATTATGGAGAGCTATTTAATTGTGAACACCTCTAAAAAATCAGGGTGTAACGGAACTTGGGATGAAGCAATATACTGATATAAAACACAGCTTTAATGTGAGGAAAGGAAGGTATTTGATGGTTTTATCCAAAGGTACAGATTACTCTTTTCATAAGGTATTCCTGTATCCCGCCGGAAATCTGGTAAAGGAAAGCACTATCCCGCATGGTAAAGTTGACATTATGGTAAACGGGGCTAAAGGCCGGTTAAATTGGTATCTGACTGAAGCCCCGGATACTGGAAGGCAGGATTTAGGGGAGCGTCTGGCGGTAGTGCTGTTTAACGAAAGTAACGGACAGGCACTCAGGATAGGGAGTTTTGCTGTCAGCAATTCTGAGATGAAAGGCGGTAGTTGGGATTTTAATACGGCTTCTGCTGCTTCAGGAAACTCAGAGGAACTGGTGAGATATTCCATCAAAATTATTGCTGAGAACCAACCGGGCATGCAAAATATTGCTGCTGAAGGCAGCGGAACTGAAAACAAGTTGTCTGGAAACAGAGTGATTTTGGAAGGGGTTATTCTGCTTTCCGCGGAGTTGAATGACAACCGGGTAATTGGGCTTAACAGGGAGGTGAAAACCACACAGTCAGCGCCCAAGAGCCCGGTAAACAATATTTTTCTGCCGATTCAGCCATTTATGCCGCCCCTTCCCAATATCAGGTGGTGGCAGATCAGTATACTGCCTGACTTTGAGAATAATTACAGGCAGCCCGCTTTCTGCCCCAGGCAGAAAAAACGGGCAGTGTATTAGCATGAGATGGCGAACATTAGTATTTTTAGGAGGTATATGCTTTGACGGTTGGTGAAACAAAAAAAATGATTGTATTTCCCAGAATTCCGCTAAAATTAAATCTACCCTCAGGTTATCCCAAAGCAGGGAAGATTTCAAACATATCGATAGCTCCCGAAATAAGTGAATATAGAGTCAGTCGTAGTGAGATGGAGATAAAAGGTTCCTATCAAATAACAGTGTCATATTTTCAAGCCTGTGATAAAGAGGACCAGACCCCGCCTGAACTGAAGGAAGTGGAAAATGATGATTTCTTCTGTCATTTACGGTTACAGGCGGACGGCTTGTTTGTTGATGAGGAAGACGATTATTCCGGGAATACCGGACTCGGGGCAGAGCTATATACAGTGCATTATACAAGACCATTTCACACATTTGTTGATATACAGTTGATTGAAAGGCCAAGACAATATAAACCGGGCATGATTGTTGAGAAAGCCGATCTGACATCTGATGGGTCCGGTCTCAGTGGAGAACTGGTACTGGGGTTGGTCAATAGGGCGCGCCGGCGGTCGTGGTAACTGAATAAAAGTTTGGTGCGTATGAAACTCATACGCTTTTTTGTTGCCCGGGATATTTTATAAACGAATCCGGTCGAAATAAAATTTCACATCGACTACCAAACATGACAAAGATTTTCCAACACATGTAATATAATAAAACAAGAGTTTCTTTGGGCAGGCCGGAAACTTATTAAATTCCAAACGGGCGGTGCTTAAACAATGGGTGAAAAATCAGGTATTTATGCTTACCACCGGTTAAGGGGACGAAGGTCAAAATCCAGGGTTGTCCTGCCCGCATTCTCCGGGCAGGCGGCAAAGCAGCTGCTGCACCAACTTTTTTCTATGGAAGCTTGCTTTTTAACGGTCCTTTCCTTTTTTGTTGGACGGGCTGTGATTGCCGGAGGGCTGATGCCATTCCCGGCGGCCCTGCTGGCTGCAGGCATGACTGTTCTGGGTGATAAGGGTTTTTTAATACTTATTGCCGCAGCGGCTGGTCTGGCGACAGTGTGTTCCGGGTATACACTGGCATCAACAATGATTAGTTTGGTTCTGTTGTTTATTATTCTCAGCCGGACCCGCGCTCAGTTCCGGCAAAAGTGGTATGGTGTGCCGGTCCTTGTCGCCGGATTGATTGTAGGTGTGAAGGTAGGGGTATATTCGTATTTTGCTCCTGAACTATATAATTATCTTGTGGCAATCTTCGAAGCGGTCCTGGCCGGATGTGCCACCTTTTTACTCATAAAAACTCTTCCTGTTTTACAAAAAGGCAGCAATGCAGGGAACCTGAAAAAAGAAGAGCTGATTGGCGGCGCTGTTCTGGTGGTTGCTTTTCTTACGGGGATGTCGGAACTGAGTTTTCAGGGGCTGCAAGTCAAGAATGTTATCTCCAGGGCGATGGTACTGTTTGCAGCCTATACGGGTGGCAGCGGTTTTGGGGCTGCCATGGGAACTTTGGCAGGCATGGTGCCCAGTATTACGGCTGAAGTAGCTCCGGGTATGGTGGCTGTGTATTCCTTTTCGGGTCTCTTGGCGGGAATGTTTCGCGGATTTGGCAGAATTGGCATTTGCATAGGATTTATCCTGGGAAATGTCCTCCTGTCTATTTACCTCACTGACTATGCGCAGCTTGTGACTACTTTTGCGGAAACGGTTCTGGCAGCCGCCCTTTTTATGGCAATTCCTGCAAAACGGCTGTTTGCCCTCAGATCAATGGTTAAAAACAGCCTGTTCAGCTTTAACTCCAAGCCTTCAAGTGAAAAAAGGGTTAAGGAAATTGTTGCCGGGAAGGTTCGGGATTATTCGCGGATATTCCGTGAGCTGTCCACTGCTTTTGAGGAGGTATCATGTGATGTCCGGGTTTATGAAGAGAACAACCTCCAGACCCTTTTCAGCGGTGTTGCCTCAAAGGTATGCAAGGGATGTTCACTTTACAGGATTTGCTGGGATGCGGAATTTTATAAAACGTATCGGAATATCATGGATATGATTTCCCATATTGAAATTAACGGTCGGCTTACTGAGGAACACATTTCGCCGGATGTGCAAAAGCGCTGTTCCCGGCTTAAGGAGCTTGCCGTCACTGTTAACTGTCTTTACGAGACGTACAGACAGGCCCAGGTGTGGCAGCGAAAACTTACTGAAGGGAGAGATATTCTGGCCAGACAGCTTGACGGAATCGCCACAATGATGCAAAATCTGGCCAATGAAGTTAAAATTGATATCAGAATGAGGGAAGATATAGAGGCGATTCTGCGAACCGAGCTGGCGAAAGCAGGGTACAGTATACTGGAACTGAATGTTATGGGGGAAGTAAGTGATCAGTTGGAGGTGAGTGTCACTTTCCCATCATGTGGGGGAAAAGCAGTATGTATTAACAATATCAGGCCAATTGTGTCGAGAATTTTATCACAGCCGCTGACAGTGCTTAATTCAAATTACTGCAGCAAAAAGACCAATGAACCTGTTTGTGAATTTAAGCTGGTTCCTATGAGGGCCTTCTCAGTTGAAATTGGTTCTGCGGCTGTTGCCAAAGACAGCAGCATGGTGTCGGGGGACAATTATGCTGATTTTGACCTGAAGGACGGTAAATATGCGCTGGTGATAAGTGACGGTATGGGGGTAGGGCCTAAGGCGTCAATAGAGAGCAAGGCCGCTATTGCTCTGGTGGAAAAACTTATGGAGGCAGGCTTCGACCACAGTGTGGCTGTAAAAACCGCTAATTCTATTCTTATTCTGGGTTCGCCTGATGAGACAATAACGACAGTGGACCTGGCATCTATTAATCTCATGAGCGGGGTGGTTGAATTTATCAAAATCGGTGCAGTTCCCAGTTTTATCAAACACGGCAGTCAGACAGGGATGATCAGGTGCGGTAATCTGCCGATTGGCATATTAAGCCACATTGAAATAGATACTATCCAGCAGCAAATGAATCATGATGATATACTCGTGATGGTGTCTGACGGACTCCTGGGCTCCGGCGGAGACCAGGAAAGTGAAACCTGGGTCATGGATGCCCTCCAGAACATCATGACAACAGACCCGCAGAATATTGCAGACCTCCTGCTGAACAAGGCTATCCTCAGGTCTGGAGGTATAGTTAATGACGATATGACTGTCCTGGTTGCCAGGCTGGTTTCAGCACATAGTTGAAGCAGTACCTTGAGTATAAGCAAGCCATATTTTGGGAACTTTACCCCTAAGGGGGTTTTTTTATGTCTTCCAACTTAAGGCCTTTTCTAAAACCAGGCCAGGTTATCACAGGGCGCTGGGAAAGAAACTGCTATCAGGCAGTGCGTTTTCTTGGCAGCGGGGGAAGCGGGCTGGTATACCTTGTCAGGGATAAAGAGGCGCGGCTCAGGGCCATGAAGATTTCTACCGACATTGTCGGAATTAGTCATGAACACCGAATTTTGATTCATCTGAACAATAATTGTGGGCTGAATGACAGTAATGTGGTCCCCCGGGTTTATGAACTGGATGATTTTCAGCTGGGCCCAGTTGTATATCATTTTCTGATAACGGAATATTTTACAGGAAAGAGCCTTGGCAGATTAGTGGGGAGGACCAAATGCGGCCGCGCCCTGGCTATAGGGGTACAGGCAATCTGGTTCCTTAGCTGTCTCCACAAAGCGGGCTTTATATTTGGTGATCTAAAACCCGGAAATATTATCCTGGATGGAGAGCATGATGAAATACACATCATTGACTATGGCAGTGTCAGTGTGAAGGGACACTGTCTGAAACAATACACGCCGGGCTATGACCGGGCCAGCTGGCAGGCAGGA
Source organism: Phosphitispora fastidiosa (assembly GCF_019008365.1). Taxonomy (NCBI): domain Bacteria; kingdom Bacillati; phylum Bacillota; class Clostridia; order Eubacteriales; family Peptococcaceae; genus Phosphitispora; species Phosphitispora fastidiosa. Next base: position 76,357 of record NZ_JAHHUL010000015.1, read on the forward strand.
GACCGGATTGCTGATGAAGGGTATGACATGTTTTCTCTGGGGATGCTTCTCCTTTCATTGGTCCTGGGAAAGCAGAAACAGACAGGAAATCACAGTCTGAATGAAGTAATCTCAATTGCAGTAAAAAAAATCAGAGATAAAACACTGCGCAATCTAATCGTTAAATGTTTGAAACAGGAAGTCGGCACATGCCTTGAATCGGCAGAAAGCCATGAAGTTATTTCTGCTGACATGCCGGGAGCAGAGGCGGGTTCTGAGGTGGGGGCTTTTGTAAATTATGTTGGGGCAGTTAGTATTATCTCATTCATGTTGAGTGTTGCCTATTATTATTAGTAAAACAGCCATTGATTTAAATTATATCTTAGTGCAGGAAAAAATAAGTAAATGTCGAAAGGGAACGATAACCAAACTGAGAGAGGTTTTTCCATGCTTGATCAGGTTAGGGCAACTATTGAAAAATACAGCATGTTTAAGCCCGGAGACCGTATTCTTATAGGAGTGTCGGGAGGGCCTGATTCCACGGCGCTCGTTCATATTTTGCATAGTTTAATGGATGAACTCCAGATTTCGCTGTATGTTGCCCATCTCGACCATTGTTTCAGAGGACCGGAGTCGGCTGCGGATGCGGAATTTGTGCGGGAACTCGCTGAACGGCTGGGGCTGCCGGCTGTTATCAAAAGTGAAGATGCGGCGGCATATGCTTCAACAATGAATTTGTCTGCCCAGACAGCGGCCAGGGAGATCAGGTATCGCTTTTTCAGGGAAACCGCAAAAGAATGCGGCTGTAATAAACTGGCAACCGGTCATAACGCCAATGACCAAACAGAGACCGTCCTCTATCACTTTTTGAGAGGGACAGGGCCTGCGGGGTTAAGGGGCATCCCGCCGCTTCGGGACGGCTGGGTGGCCAGGCCTCTGATTGAGGTTCCGAGGAGCCAGATAGAAAAGTATTGCAGAGAAAAAAAACTGACCACAAGAATTGATAGCAGCAATCTTAAGCGGGTTTATACCAGAAACCGGATTCGCCTTGAATTGATACCTCTCCTCCAAAAGGAATATAATCATAACCTAATTGAAACCCTATTAAGGACAAGCGATATTTTCAGGGAAGAAGAGGCGTGCCTCGAAGGTCTTACTGAGGATTATTGGCGGGGGGGCTGCCTGGAAAGTGAAGACGGCCTGATTAGTATTGATCTGAAAAAATTTCTTGAGATACCCCGTGTTTTTCAAAGGAGAATTATTCGACGTGGCTGGTATGCTCTTACGGGGAGTGTGCATAATATTACTTATGCACATCTCACTGCTGCAATAGAACTGATTTTTCAGGGCAGAACAGGTTCGGTAATTGATCTGCCGGGTTCGGTAAAGCTGGAGAAGGGCTATAGTAGTATCAACTTATACAAGCCCGCTGATATGAGGGCAACTCCTGATTATTTATATGAACTAAGGATCCCGGGAGTTACTTCAATACCTGAAACAGGTGATTGCATTGTGGCAGAAGAAATTGAAGGAGTCCTCTACTGCGGACCACAGGACCCTAATGAGATAATGATTGATATGGACAAAGTGAGTGTGCCTTTGATTGTACGCAACCGAAATCCCGGAGACCGGTTTAGGCCCTGTGGATTTAACGGGTCGAAAAAACTGAAAAAGTTTTTTATTGACGCTAAAATCCCCAGGGTGGAACGTGACAGGTATCCGGTATTGCTTACCTCAGACCAACAGGTTGTCTGGATTGCGGGAATGCGGGCAGACAGGAGGTGGGCAGCCACACCTGAAACCAGGAGAGTCCTTAGGCTGAAATTAATCAGAAATATCAAAAAACAAAATTGAAAAGAAAAATGTTTTATGTTACAATTACTGAGTATAATTACTTTTGGTTCCTTTAATTGGAGAGGGGTGAAGTGGTGAACCGTATTTTTAAGAATCTGAGCATTTACCTGTTAATTGTTGTCTTGGCAGTTGCTATTATTAGGTACACTTCCCCGGCACAAACGCCTGTCACGGAACTTACCAGTGATGAATTGTATGAGCAAATCAAAAAAGGTGCAATAGCTCAAATAAGTATTCAGCCTGAAGAGCAGGTTACCAATATAACAGGTGAATTCAGGGATGGCAAGCAGTTTACCTCCATAGGCTCAGTCGAAGAGATGGATAAGATAGCAGAGCAGCTAAGAGACCAGAAGGAAAAGGTGAAGGTATCATACAAGCCTACGCCAAAGGCTCCGTGGTGGACCAATCTATTTATTAATTTCCTGCCTATATTGCTGTTAATCGGAATTGTATTCTTTATGCTTAACCAAACCCAGGGCGGCGGAAATCGTGTCATGTCATTTGGGAAAAGCAGGGCTCGGCTTCATTCTGATGATAAAAAGAAGGTTACCTTCGAGGATGTTGCCGGAGCGGATGAGGTTAAGCAGGAACTTGAGGAAGTTGTCGAATTTCTGAAGCATCCGAAAAAGTTCAATGAGCTGGGTGCCAAAATACCCAAGGGAGTGCTTTTGTTTGGTTCGCCGGGTACAGGTAAGACACTTCTGGCAAGAGCTGTTGCCGGTGAAGCCGGAGTGCCGTTTTTTAGTATCAGTGGTTCCGACTTTGTGGAAATGTTTGTCGGGGTGGGTGCATCCCGAGTCCGTGATCTTTTTGAACAAGCTAAAAAGAACTCACCGTGTATAGTATTTATTGATGAGATTGATGCGGTAGGCCGTCAGCGCGGCGCCGGCTTAGGCGGGGGGCATGACGAGCGTGAGCAGACTCTGAACCAGCTGCTGGTGGAGATGGATGGTTTCAGTCCAAATGAGGGCATTATCATAATTGCGGCTACCAACAGGCCGGATATTCTCGACCCGGCGCTGTTAAGGCCGGGACGTTTTGACAGGCAGATTGTTGTGGATGTCCCTGATGTTTCAGGCCGGCAGGAAATATTACAGGTACATATTAAGGGAAAACCCCTTAATGGAGATGTAGATCTCTCGGTTCTGGCCAGAAGGACACCGGGATTCACCGGGGCTGACCTGGCCAACATGGTCAATGAAGCCGCGCTGCTGTCAGCCAGAAGAAACAAAAAGCAGATTGGGATGGCCGAAATGGAAGACTCTATAGAGAGGGTAGTGGCCGGTCCTGAAAAGAAATCAAAGGTAATCAGTGACAAGGAGAAGAAACTGGTTTCTTATCATGAAGCCGGACATGCTCTTGTGAGCACACTGCTCCCTGATACCGATCCGGTTCATAAGGTATCAATTATTCCCCGGGGCCGTGCCGGAGGGTATACACTTATCCTTCCGACAGAAGACCGGTACTATCGCACCAGGTCCATGCTGCTCGACGAGATAGTTGTTCTGCTTGGAGGGCGTGTAGCTGAAAGCTTGGTGCTGGGGGATGTCAGCACAGGAGCGCAGAATGACCTGGAGAGAGCTACCGCGATTGCTCGCAAGATGATAATGGAATATGGCATGAGTACTGCGATTGGACCGCTAACTCTTGGCAAGAAAACCGAGCAGGTCTTCCTGGGACGTGATATTGCGCGGGACCGTGATTATAGTGAAGAGGTTGCTTCCGCGATAGACAAGGAAGTACGCAAGATTATCGATGGCTGCTATAGCAAAGCGGAACAGCTTCTCAAGGACAGTATTGAGAAACTGCACCTCATAGCTAACACCCTGATGGATAAAGAGACCTTGGATTCTGATGAGTTTACAGCCCTTATCGAAGATAAGACTGTAGCCGAAGTCAAGGAAGAACGACTTGCCAGGGAGCATGAGCAGGATATGGGCAGGACAGTTCTTAACAAGGGTCAGGATGAACAGAAGTCACCTGACAGTACGACCGAACAAACGGTTGGAGATGACCCTTCCGGCCCTCCACAGGAAGAGATTCCTGAAGTCAAGTAAAATAAAAGACCAGAAGAAATAATAACGAATCAGATAAAGATTAGGCTGATAGATATTATAAAAACTGTTGTTCAGGAGGGGAACCTACATTGGAAAGAACTTATGTGATGATTAAGCCTGACGGTGTGCAAAGAAACCTGGTTGGTGAGATAATTTCCCGTTTTGAAAAAAAGGGTTTTAAGATTGCGGGGCTCAAAATGCTTCAGTTGGATAGGGCGATGGCGGAAAAACATTATGAGGAACATATTGGCAAACCCTTTTTTGAATCTCTGGCCGCATATATAACCTCTGGTCCTGTGGTTGCTATGGTACTTGAAGGCAAGGATGTTGTCAGCACAGCCCGTGCTATGAACGGAGCGACTAATCCGGCTAATGCGGGTGCAGGAACCATCAGGGGCGATTATGCAATTGAGGTCGGTCGAAATGTAATTCATGGGTCCGATTCTGTTGAGAGCGCAGCCCGGGAGATTGGCATTTACTTTAGCGAAAAGGAACTTTGTGAATACCAGATGGTACTTGATAGCTGGATTTACGAATAATAAAAAGAAATAAAGACAGAATAAAAATAGCAGATCTGAAAAGAGCTGCTGTTTTTTATATTTAAAACCCTTTATGTACGACTTAATGTGGTTCAGATATAATCAATTTGGCATGGAGTTCTGCAATTGCGCAGCAGTTGGCGTAACCCTTGGTACATTCAGTCCAGGCAACTCTTAAGGTCGATTTTTCAACTGCAATTGTTAGTTCCCCGGGTGTGCCCATTGAGGTAACGCAGAAGGGACACATATATTTCTCGAAGTAGAAATCCTTTTCCCGGTTCTTGTCAGTGATTGAAAAATTCACACGCATCACAGTCCTCCTTGCTGAAACAGTTTAGAAAATTCATGATAGGTCGAGATATTATTTCTACAGGTAGAACGAGATTCCTGCTTTAAACAATATAGTTGTACTAATTTTCTAAGTATGGGAATTAAATGTTTGGGCCAACTTATTTATCATCTTTTAGCAGGAATTTTACCAAAGACACCGAATTTTACCTTTACTATACCACAAAGATTCAAGCGGAGGGGGTGCGAGTATGGAGGCATCTTTACAGCCCGGGCTTTTTGGGGAAATCAGCGTTGTAGTAAGCGAAAGAGATACTGCAATAGAACACGGGAGCGGCGGTGTGCCCGTTTTTGCAACACCGGCGATGATAGCGCTGATGGAGAATGCGGCTTTGACTTCTGTCGCCCGGTATTTATCCGGCGGAAGTACAACAGTAGGCATTAAAATCAGCTCAACACACAGTGCAGCGACACCGGTAGGCATGACAGTAACGGCCAAATCAGAATTAATAGAAATCGACGGGAAAAGGCTGATATTTAAAGTTGAGGCTTTTGATGAGGTTGACAGGATAGGTGAAGGAATCCATGAAAGATTTATTATAAATACCGAAAAATTTATGAAAAAAATTATAGAAAAGGCTTCACGGCAATAGTTCTGTAGTGAAACAGGCATACATATGCTATAAGGTGGATATTGAGGATAATAATTCCCGGTCAGGCAAGAGTATTAATTTTTTAAATATTTTGTCTTTATTGGCAGGAGATTTCGTAAAAATCGCGAATATGTATAAACCGAACTGAAGTTTCTTTTATTTTCCATAAGAGTGGGAATGGGATTGTGATTGTTTTCATAAGCTGTTTTCCAGGGCTAAGTCACCCTGAATGGCAGGCAGTCGAAAATTATTATATATGTGTAAGCAGGCTGCCGTAAGATACAAGATATCTAATTAAGTAAAAGGGGGTTGGTTGATTAGAGGGGTTTCGAACATAAAGAACTGCACAAACTTTTAAAATCAAAATCATAAGCAAACGAAGGGAGAGGATTATTTAAATGCCTTACAATCCGAGATCAATGGACCCAACAAAGTTTAAAGATTACCAAATCGCTCAAGAGGCTGAGAAGTTCCTGCCGACTCCGGAAGAGTGGATTGAAAAACTTGGGCTTGAAAAAGAAGAAATGATTCCTTTCGGGAAGACTCCTAAGCTTGATTTCCTGAAAATTATGAACCGCTTGAAAGACAAGCCTGACGGTAAATTTATTGAAGTTACCGCTATCACCCCAACTCCATTTGGTGAAGGTAAAACAACTGTTGCTATGGGCCTTATCCAGGGACTTGGCGTAAAAGGTAAAAATGTCGGCGGTGCACTGCGCCAGCCTTCCGGCGGCCCTACAATGAACGTTAAAGGGACTGCAGCTGGTGGCGGAAATGCCCTGCTTATTCCAATGACCGAATTTTCCCTCGGTCTCACCGGGGATATCAATGATATCATGAACGCTCATAACCTAGCTATGGTGGCTGCTACATCCCGTTATCAGCACGAGTGCAACTACACCGATGAAGAACTCACCAAGCGCGGTCTGAGGCGTCTGGACATAGACCCGAAAAACATGGAAATGGGCTGGATTATTGACTTCTGTGCCCAGTCTCTGCGGAATATCATCATCGGCCTCGGCGGCAAGAAGGATGGTTATCCGATGCCGTCACGGTTTGGTATCGCTGTTGGTTCTGAGTTAATGGCTATTCTGGCTGTTTCCCGTGACCTCGCTGATCTGAGAGATCGTCTTGGCAAGATTACCGTTGCTTATGACCGGACCGGCAAACCTGTCACTACCTCTGACCTGGATGTAGCCGGTGCAATGTGTGCCTGGATGAGAAACTGTATTAACCCAACTCTCTGCTACTCGGTGGAAGGCCAGCCTGTTCTGGTTCATGCCGGACCCTTTGCTAATATTGCTATTGGACAGAGTTCCGTTATCGCAGACCGCTTAGGGATGAAATTGTTTGACTACCTGGTAACTGAGTCTGGTTTTGCTGCAGATATCGGTTTCGAGAAGTTCTGGAACGTAAAATGCCGCTTAAGTGGCAATGTTCCTAATGTGTCCGTAATCGTTGCTACAATTCGCGCTCTCAAAATGCACGGTGGCGGCCCGCTTGTTGCCCCTGGACGTCCGTTGCCGGCTGAATATACCCAGGAAAACCTCGACTTGGTCGACAAGGGCTGCGAGAACCTGTTCCACATGGTAAATGTGGTTAAGAAATCAGGTATCGTTCCGGTTGTATGTATCAACAGTTTCTACACTGATACTGATGCTGAAATTGATCTTATCAGGAAAAAGTGTAATGAGTTTGGCGTTCGGGTTGCCAGGTCTGATCACTGGATGTATGGTGGCGAAGGCGCAGCTGAGTTGGCTGATGTTGTTATGGATGCCTGCAACGAGCCATCTAACTACAAACCGCTCTATCCGTTGGAAATGCCTCTCCGCCAGCGCGTAGAAATGATTGCCAAAGAAGTATACGGCGCTGATGGTGTGCAGTGGTCACCGGTGGCTGAAGCTAAAGCCAAGAAGTTTGAATCTGATCCGCAGTTTGCTGATTTCCAAACTATGATGGTTAAGACCCACCTGAGTCTGTCTCATGACCCGACTGTGAAGGGTGTACCCAAGGGATGGCTTCTGCCGATCCGTGACATCTTAGTTTACAGCGGCGCCAAGTTCCTTTGCCCATGCGCCGGGGACATTTCCTTAATGCCTGGTACCGCATCTGACCCGGCTTACAGAAGAGTTGATGTAAATACTGAAACCGGTGAAGTAAGCGGATTGTTCTAGAAAAGTTGATATGCTCGGGGAGGTTTGTTAGGCAAACCTCCCCGATTTAATTAAATGGTGGTATGCTTTTAAGCAAACTACAGTAAGGGGTTCGCGGGACCACCTGCTGCAACGGAGGTAGTCCTGTGGACAGGCTTGACAGACTATTAAAGGACGAGTTATACAGGGGTTATCTGGATAAAAATATAGCTGCTGAAATGGACAGGAAGTTTTGCAGGCACACTTTTCAGCATATGGTTGATGTAGCCAGGATTGCTTATATACTTTTATTGGAGACCGGAGACATTCGGAGGTTTATGGAGGAAAACGACTTTAACCTGCGCCTGGCAAGGGAAGTTATTTATACAGCTGCTCTCTTGCACGATATCGGTCGCTGGAAGGAATATGCAGCCGGGGAGGATCATGCAAAGGCCGGCGCAGTATTGGCAGAAGAGCTGCTGCTTAAAACGGGATTTAATGAAACGGAAACAGAAATAATAACCAGAGGGATTAGAGAACACCGGAGGCTGCCTGAACAGAATTCTTTACTGGGCAGGTATCTGCACAAGGCTGACCGGCTATCCCGGCAGTGTACCCGCTGTGAGGCTGCCGGTGAGTGTTACAAAATTACACAGATGGAAACAGGCCGGATTGAACTTGTTTATTAAGGACAAAGTATAGTGACTACAATATTAGCAGATTTGGGGGAATGAAAAAGTGTTCACGGTGCGGGCAATCAGAGTAGGTGATATTGAAGAGGCTAAAAAGGAGCTTTCTCTGACCGGAGCGGATGCTTCAGGGGTTAATATTATGTCTCCCAAAGCAGTTCACAGGGTTATCAAGGCAGTGGGTGTTCCGGTTAAGGCAGCGGTTATCCTGAAACAGGAGATGCTTTCAAAGGGTGGAGAGGCTGCTGTAAGCCGGGGTGTAGGAAATTTCTCTGTAGAGACAACTGATGTGTTGTTAATGGGCACTGTAGAACAGTTTAACAGAGTTATTAAAAAGTTGAAGGCACAGCCCTTTGGGTTAAGCAAATTGGCTGATATTCTTTGCCGCACCCTAAATAATCTGGAAGGGAACAACCATCAGGCTTTAAACTGCAGGGGACATCTTCTGCCGCTTGGTGAACGAACTATTATTATGGGTATCTTAAACATTACCCCTGACTCCTTTTCTGATGGGGGCAGGTTTTTTGATTTAGATACTGCTATCAAACATGCCCGGGAAATGGTTGAGTTGGGAGCGGATATAATTGATATTGGCGGTGAATCAACAAGACCCACCGCAGATCCCGTACCTCTGGATGCGGAATTGTCCCGCGTTCTGCCGGTTCTGAAAAGGCTGGTCGAAGAGATTAATGTACCTGTTTCAGTTGATACCTATAAGGCAGAGGTGGCCAGACAGGCGCTGGAAGAGGGGGCTCATATTATAAACGATATCTGGGGCCTTCAGGCTGACCCTGACATGGCAGACGTTGTGGCCAGGTATGAAGATGTGCCTCTGGTTTTGATGCACAACCAAAATGGGACAGAATATAACAGTATGATGGATGAGGTCCTTGACGCTTTGCGGAGTAGTGTGGATATGGCGCTTCGGGCAGGTGTGAAACGGGAAAATATTGTTATCGACCCTGGTATCGGGTTTGGGAAGGATACTGACCAGAACCTGGAGGTAATGCACCGGATGTGGGAGTTTAAGACACTGGGGTATCCGGTACTTTTGGGGACATCACGAAAGTCTATGATTGGCAATACCCTCAACCTTCCGGTGACCGAAAGGATTGAGGGCACCGCAGCCACAGTAACCCTTGGAATTATGCAAGGTGTGGATATTGTAAGGGTTCACGATATTAAAGAAATGGGCCGGGTTGTCAGGATGACAGATGCAATGGTGAGGAGGTAATAGATTTGGGAAAAGATAAAATCCTGCTCTCGGGGATGCAGTTCTACGGGAGGCATGGTGTTTTTCCGGAAGAAAAGGCTATGGGTCAGAAATTTATTTTTGATGTTGAACTCACCCTGGACCTGAGAAAAGCGGGGGCGACAGATGATGTTAATCATACGATAAATTATGCAGATATATATGCAACAGTAAAAAATATCGTTACCCAGAAGAATTTTAATTTAATCGAAGCTCTTGCTGAGAACGTCGCTCAGGAAATCCTGGCAAATTACCGGATTGACCAGGTAAGGGTGAATGTGCGCAAACCCCATGCTCCCATCAGCGGAATTTTTGATTATATGGGCTGCGAAATCATAAGGGGAATCAAATTATAATGCCTCGTGCGTATATCGGTCTGGGATCCAATATGGGTAACCCGGTTCTAAATCTGGAAACTGCTCTGAAAAGGATTGACGGGATAGAGGGGATCAGGATTACAGCAACCTCCTCAGTTTATGAGACTGAACCGGTTGGTTATGAAGAACAAGCCTGGTTTCATAATTGTGTTGCTGAAATAGACACATTATTTTCTCCGGAGGAGCTTTTATGTAAACTTCAGGAGATAGAAAATGAACTTGGCAGGGTTAGGTTAATTAGGTGGGGGCCCCGGACTATTGATTTGGACATCCTTTTATATGACCGTGCGGTTATAAACACAGAGCGCTTGATAATTCCTCACCCCAGAATGGCGGAGCGGGCATTCGTGATGGTTCCTCTGGCCGAAATTGCTCCTGATGCTGAGTTCCCTGACGGAAGGACTGCGGCACAGGTCACTGAACTAATAAATGATAATAAAAAATTCACTTGCATTCACCGGAAATTGTGATAAAATTATAGGCATCGGGAGGTAACTGTGTTGCGGTACTTCACCGGAAGCTTTTTTTTGTTGTTTTTTAACGCCAAGAGCCGCTTGGAGCCGTGAGGACCGAGACGGAAGGTAGAATTGATTTGTATCAAAAACCTTTCCGATTTAGTCTGGAGGGTTTTTTTATTTATTTTAATGTTTTCGAAAAATTCTGTTAAGGGGTTTATAACCATGTACAGGATTGGTGTAATTGGTACCGGGGTAGTTGGTTCAGCTGTAGCCATTCTGCTCCAAGATAAAGGCCATCAGGTTACCGGGATGTATTCAAAGACCGGAATCTCTGCTGTCAGGCTTGCTGAAAGGCTTGGCTGCAGAGCATTTACCGATCCTGTTCAGATTTTGAATTTTGCTGAGGTTATTTTTATTACAACTCCTGACCGTGAACTCAACCAAGTTGCTTCTTTATTGGCTGCTTCAGGGATGGTTAGGGGAGAGCACCGGTTTTTTCATATGAGTGGTGTTCAGCCCGCTGCAGTGCTTGCCCCACTAAGCGAAAAGGGCGGTGTCATCAGTTCGCTGCATCCGCTGCAGTCATTTGCTGGCATTGAGCAGGCTCTGGTGAATTTACCGGGTTCATTTTTCACTGTCCAGGGTGATGCTGCAGCGATGGAGACCGCCTACAGATTAATCAGTGACTTGGAAGGGGAGCCGTTTACCATCAAGGAGGAAGATAAGCCTCTCTACCACCTGGGGGCGGTTATTGCCTCCAATTATTTGGTCGCTCTGATGCACTATGCCATAGGCATATTTGGCTCGATAGGCATTCCGGAAGGCAAGGCGATAGAGGCATTATTACCACTAATCAAGGGTACTTTATCAAATATAGCGGAACTTGGCCCGGTAAAATCCCTTACCGGACCTGTTGCCAGGGGGGATTCCGGCACTGTCGGGGGACATCTGAAGGCACTGTCAAAATTGAACTACAGCTATATGGACTTGTATAAAACGCTTGGCCGGTACACTGTTGAGATAGCGTTGGAAAAAGGAAGTATTGATGAAACCCAAAGAGAAAGGCTGCTAAAATTATTTTGTGAGGGGGCTGAATGATGAATAACAGCAAGGTGACCACATTTAAGCTGAGGGAAATGATGGCACGTGGTGAGAAGATAACTGTACTCACGTGTTATGACTATTCCATGGCCAAAATGCTGGACCAGGCAGGTATTGAAATATTGCTGGTGGGTGATTCGCTGGGAAATGTGCTCCTGGGTTATGACTCTACTATACCCGTGACCATGGAAGACATGCTGATTCATACCAAGGCTGTTTCCAGAGGGGCTCAAAATGCTATGGTAGTTGCAGATATGCCTTTTATGTCATACCAGGTTTCGGTAGAGGAAAGTGTCAGAAATGCGGGGCGCTTCCTTCAGGAAGCCGGAGCTAATGCAATTAAGCTTGAAGGCGGACGGGAGATTTCCCAAACTATAAAAGCCATTAATGATGCCGGTATTCCGGTTATGGGACATCTTGGGCTGACTCCTCAGTCCATTAATAAGCTTGGCGGTTACCGCGTACAGGGCAGGGATGAGGCTACAGCACGGCTGATACTAAATAATGCCCTGGCTCTGCAGGATGCCGGTGTTTTCTCAATAGTTTTGGAGTGTGTTCCGGCACCTCTTGCCAAAATGGTTTCAGAACGCATCGATGTGCCGACAATCGGGATTGGAGCCGGGGCTGGTTGTGATGGTCAGGTCGTGGTAATCCATGACCTGCTGGGGTTATATTCGACTGTCTCCCCAAAGTTTGCCAAGAAGTATGCCAATCTTCACAGCACCATCCTGGAGGCTGTTGGGCGCTATAAATCTGAGGTCAAAGAAGGTCTTTTTCCCGGGTCTGAACACAGCTATGATATGGAAGAAACTGAAATCGGCAAACTGTACTAAGTTATCTGGAGCAGGCCGTCGGTTGTAATTGCTGAAAAAATGCTGATTGTTTTTGGGGGGGCAGGTAATGGGCGCTGGGAAAACAGCAGAGGGTATTAAAGTAATTGAAATGATAGCTGAAATGAAAGAGTTTGTCACCAAGGTAAAGAGACAGGGTAAAACTATTGGATTTGTCCCGACAATGGGGTTTCTCCATGAGGGACATCTGACCCTAATGAGGAAAGCAGCCGAAAAAACTGATTTTGTTGTGGCCAGTATTTTTGTTAATCCGCTTCAGTTCGGTGCAGGGGAGGACTTTGAAGAATACCCCAGAGACCTGGAGCGGGATCTCCGGCTTGCTGAAAGCGCCGGAGTGAACCTGATGTTTACCCCTGGGGTTACCGAGATGTACCCGAGCGGGTATGGAACGACTGTGGAAGTGGGCAGCCTGACCGACAAGTTGTGTGGCAGGTCACGGCCCGGACATTTCCGGGGAGTTACTACTGTTGTCACCAAGCTCTTTAATATTGTGGAGCCAGATATTGCCTTTTTCGGTCAAAAGGATGCCCAGCAGGCAGCTATCCTTAATAAAATGGCTGCAGATCTCAATATGAACCTGGAAATCAAGGTTGTCCCCATTGTCAGGGAAACCGATGGATTGGCCATGAGTTCTCGCAATAAATACCTTAGCCCTGAAGAACGCAAAGCGGCCCTGGTGTTGTCACAGGGGCTGGAACTGGCCCGAAATTTTGTTGCGGCCGGAGCAAGAAACACAGCGGACTTAATAAGTGAGATAACCGATTTTATTAACAGGGAGCCCAGGGCAAGAATTGACTATGTCGAAGTCCTTTCCTTTCCCGGGTTCTCAGAAACCGAAAATATGCATGGTCAGGTGATTATCGCTCTGGCAGTATTTATAGGTGGTACTCGGCTGATTGATAATATGGTACTGGAGGTGTAGCAATTGTTCAGGACAATGTTAAAGTCTAAAATTCACCGGGCGGCAGTAACCGAGGCTGACTTAAACTACGTGGGCAGTATAACATTGGATGAAGCGCTGATGGAAGCAGCTGATATTCTTGAGAATGAGAAAGTACAAATTGTGAACAATAACAATGGAGCGCGTTTTGAAACGTATGTTATTAAAGGAACCAGGGATTCAGGCACAGTCTGTCTTAACGGTGCCGCTGCACGGCTGGTACAGCCGGGAGACAGAATTATAATTATTTCCTATGTTATGGTTGATAACCATGAAGCAGCCGGTTTCCAGCCAATCGTTATTTTTGTAGATGATAAAAACAGGATTTCTGAGATTAATTCTGGGGAAATTGCAGGAGAGTCCCGGTAAGCGAAGAAATATATGGAATAATTACGGCTAATTAGGCAAATGTTGCAGGTTTTTATAGTTTTATATAGAATAAAAATATCATTTACGCTCTGATTAGGAGTTGATAGACTTTGATAAAACAGGAAGCTGAATTTTCCGGGCTGCAGAATGACATTCTCGAGCTTAAAAAGAAGCGCAATGCTGTGATCTTGGCACACCTGTACCAGAGACCGGAAGTGCAGGATATTGCGGATTTTACGGGTGATTCCCTTGGGCTTTCCGAAGAGGCGGCGAAAACTGATGCTGAGGTCATAGTGTTCTGCGGGGTACATTTTATGGCTGAAACCGCAGCTATACTCTCCCCTCAAAAGACTGTACTGCTGCCTGAAGTAAATGCCGGGTGTCCGATGGCTGACATGATCACCGCTGATCAGTTAAGGGCTAAGAAGAAGGAATGCCCTGATGCTGTAGTGGTATGTTATGTTAACTCTTCGGCAGATGTGAAGGCAGAAAGCGATATCTGCTGTACTTCTGCCAATGCTGTCAAGGTTGTCAGGTCGGCTCCTGCCAATAAACGCATCTTATTTGTTCCTGATAAGAATCTGGGACACTATGTCGGTCAACAGGCAGGCAGGGAGGTTATTTACTGGGAGGGTTTTTGCAATACTCACGACAGGTTATCTGCTGAACAACTGCGAAAGGCTAAACAGACTTATCCCGAGGCCCTGGTGATGGTTCATCCTGAATGCAGGCCGGAGGTGATTGCTTTGGCCGACAGGGTTTTCAGCACATCCGGAATGATAAAGTTTGCCAAAGAGAGTGACCATAAGGAATTTATTTTGGGCACTGAAGCGGGGATTCTTCATAAAATAAGAAAAACTGCTCCCGGGAAGAAATTTCATATGGCTTCAGATGAACTGATCTGTCCTAATATGAAAGCCACTACTCTGGAAAAGGTTAAGCTGTCACTTGAGGAGTTACAGCCTCGGATTATGGTGCCTGATGAAATACGTGACAAAGCCCTTGGCGCTGTAAAGCGTATGATTGCTGTTAAATAGGGGAGGGTTTTCTTTTGATTCCCAGACATATTGTAAATTTTGATACCCGGTCTCTGCCGCAAAAAGAGACCGATTATCTCATCATCGGCAGTGGCATCGCCGGATTGTATGCTGCTTTAAAAGCCAGCGAATTTGCTGAGGTTACCCTGCTCACCAAGAAGAAGATGGGTGACACCAATACGGAAAGGGCTCAGGGCGGAATTGCAGCCGCTATTCACAGCGCTGACTCGCCGGCTCTGCACAGGGCCGATACCCTGGAGGCTGGGGCCGGACTCTGTGATGTGGAAGCCGTAGAAGTGCTGGTAAATGAAGGGCCGGACCGGGTCCGGGAACTAATCGAGATGGGCGCTAATTTTGACCGTTTGGATGGTGAGCTGACTTTTACCAGAGAAGCAGCTCACAGCCGCCGGAGGATCCTGCATGCAGGCGATTTCACGGGAGAGGAAATCCAAAACACCCTTGCCAGAAGGATACTAAGCGAAAACAAGGTGCATTTTCTGGAAGACCATATGGTGATAGACCTGCTTACTGATGGGAACAAATGCTATGGCGCTCTGGTATGGGACAACCTGGCCCAGAAGACCATTGCCTATTTTGCCAAAATCACTGTACTGGCCACAGGAGGTGCCGGACAGGTTTTCCAGAACACCACTAACCCCGAGGTTGCCACCGGTGATGGTACGGCCCTGGCCTTTAGAGCAGGGGCTGCGGTTATGGATATGGAATTTGTACAATTCCATCCCACCGCGTTATCTCTTCCGGGAGCCCCTCGTTTTTTAATTTCTGAGGCTGTCAGGGGGGAAGGCGCTCTCCTGAGAAATATCCATGGGGAACGTTTTATGCCCCGATATCACCCGGGAGCGGAGCTTGCGGCAAGGGATATTGTAGCCAGATCCATATTCCGGGAAATGGCAGCTACCGGCACTACCCATGTTTTTCTTGATCTGTCACCTATTACGGGCAAAAAAGTTAAGAAAAGATTTCCAACTATTGCCCGGACGTGTTTCCAGTATGGGATAGATATAGCCAGGGAAATGATACCTGTGGCTCCGGCTGCCCACTACATGATGGGCGGCATCCAGACCAACCTTGATGGGGAGACTTCTGTTGCCGGGCTTTATGCCTGTGGGGAAGCAGCATGCCAGGGGGTTCACGGGGCTAACCGGCTGGCCAGCAATTCACTGCTCGATGGCCTGGTATTCGGCCACCGGATAGTAGACAGCAGTAAGCCTAAATTCAAAGAATGGCGGGGGCCCCATGGCCGGCACTTTAGTTATAACGAGTTGCTTGCTCCGCAATCAGACAATGTATCTCGAATTAAGGAAGTCAGGGAAGTTATCCAGCGTCTGATGTGGGAAAATGTTGGCATTATCAGAGATGAAAATGTCCTGCGAAATGCTCTTAATTGTCTTGAACAGATGCATAACATATTTAGATTTGAGTCCGGGTGTATGGAGGAAATGGAAACTTATAATATTCTTGTTGCTGCTACCCTAATTACCTATGCTGCGCTTACCAGAGGTGAAAGCAGGGGCGGGCACTGCAGGGTAAACTATGGGGTCAGGGATGATGTTAACTGGAAAAAGCATATGGTAATATACCGGGATTCAGGAGGCGAAATAAGTGCATATAAACGTGAAGTTACTTGATGAAATAATCGCCGGGGCGATAAAGGAAGATGTTGGGACAGGGGACCTGACCACAATGAGTACTGTGCCTGAAGGCGCTGTTACCGAAGGGTATATTTATGCCAAGGAAACCGGTGTGATTGCAGGGACCTGGGCTGCTGAACGGGTATTTCAATTTCTCAGCCATGAAATGCAGTTTACATATAGGAAAAGAGATGGTGACATTGTTGAACCGGGAGATGTTATTGCCGTTATTTCCGGACCTGCAGGACCCATTTTAACAGGAGAAAGGGTAGCCCTAAATCTGCTTCAGAGACTCTCGGGCATAGCTACCCGGACAGCTGCCATTACGAATATGGTGAAAGGGTTTAACTGCATCATAGTTGATACCCGGAAAACCACCCCAGGGCTTAGGGCTTTGGAGAAATACGCCGTTACCGTCGGCGGGGGCAGAAACCACCGGTTTGGCCTTTATGATGGGATCCTAATTAAAGATAATCACATCAAGGTAGCCGGAGGGATTGCAAATGCCGTGGCTATGGCTCGGGCGAAAGCGCCCCATACCCTTAAGGTTGAGGTTGAAGTAGAGGACCTTAAAGGGGTTTGTGAGGCCCTGGAAGCAGGCGCTGATATCATTATGCTTGATAATATGGATTTTGAGGCAGTCAGCGAAGCAGTCAAGCTGATTAACCACAGGGCTCAGGTAGAAGTATCCGGTGGAGTAACCGAGGACACGGCAGCAGGGTATGCCCGCGCCGGAGCTGATATTATTTCTATGGGCGCTCTGACACATTCCGTGAAATCCCTGGACATCAGCCTGGATATCCGGGAGATAAAGATTAGACCCCGGAGTCAGGAGGCAGGAGTCAGGAGTTAGGAGTAAGGAATAAGGAGTCAGGAGTAAGGAATAAGGAATAAGGAGTTAGGAGTAAGGAGTTAGGAGTCAGGAGTCAGTGAGCCGCCGTGTTATTAACGCTACTTTTATTATTTAAGTGCACAGTATGTTTGTTAACTGCAAGGGAAGAAGTAGTTGACAATATACTGTTTTGTATTTTATAATGAATTCATAGTGAGGTGTGGTATGAAGGGTCAGATAGTATCCCTGCTGAAAAAAAGATGTCCGGAATATGTTTCCGGGGAAGAAATAAGCCAGATCCTGGGGGTATCCCGGACTGCAATCTGGAAACATATCAAGAAGCTGAAGGAAGATGGCTACCGGATAGAGTCGCATTCCAGAATCGGTTACAGGCTGGTGCATGTTCCTGACCGTTTATTCACACATGAGCTTGAAGGGTTGTTAACAGGGAAGTTGATTGGAAGTTACATAGTATATCGTGAAACAGTCAATTCTACCAACGACCTGGCAAAAGAGCTGGCCAGGGAAGGCGCGGAGAGCGGAACTGTTGTGATTGCTGAGGAGCAGACCGGTGGTAAGGGCAGGATGGGCCGAAAATGGCATTCCCCCGAAGGGGAGGGGTTATGGTTTTCCGTAATCCTGAGGCCTCCTATCAGCCCCAGTGAGGCTCCAAAAATTACTCTGGTGGCAGCTGTTGCGCTGGCTAAGGCAATCAGGGAATTAAACGGTATCGAAGCCGGGATAAAGTGGCCTAATGATATTTTGATCTCAGGGCGCAAGCTGGCAGGAATCCTTACCGAGATGAGTGCGGAAATCGACAGGGTTAATTATGTGATTGTTGGAATCGGTGTCAATGTAAATCTTGACAGTGAAAAGCTGGCTGAAGGGCTGTCGGAAACGGCTACTTTTATTGAAAAAGAGAGTTGTGGGCAGGTATCACGTCTGAGATTGTTATCCGGAATCCTAGACCGTTTTGATGTACTTTATGAAGAGTTCATTAATGGTCATTTCAGCAGCATTCTATCGTTGTGGAAGGAAATGTCTGTTACCATAAACCGCTGGGTTAGGGTAACTTCTATTGCAGGCGTTGATGAAGGAATAGCCTTTGACATTGATGCAGAAGGGGCGCTTCTGCTGATGAAAAAAGATGGTTCCATGAAGAGGGTTCTTTCAGGGGATGTTACTCTGCGTTAGCCCCATTAATAAGTTTACTTTGAAGCACAGGTTTTTTTTTGCTTGCATTGTAAACCGATAAAAAAAACAGGTTAACAAAAGGAGCATTAATTATGAAAATTTCTGTTAAAGAGATGGCTCTTGTGTCTATGTTTGCAGCCCTGGCCTGTGCGGGGGGCCTGATTCTGAGGTTTGGTGGGGATGTTGTGGTGCCGTTCAGCATCCTGCCTTTTGTCACCATGCTGGCAGGAGTCCTTCTGGGAGGAAGGCTGGGGGCTTTGAGTATGATGGTTTATCTGGTTATCGGCTTTTTGGGAATACCGGTTTTCGCAACTGCTCCCTATGGGGGGGTGACTTACCTGGTCAAACCAACTGCCGGATTCCTGTTTGGTTTTGTCGGCGCTGCCTATGTTACCGGAAAAGTAAGCGAAAGGATAGGCAAAAATACCATGTGGAGTTACATCATAGCATCATTTGCCGGAATAGGAGTCCTATATCTGGTCGGCATTCCGTATTTCTATATACTGATGAACTTTTATCTGGGCAAAGCCATGACTGCATGGACAGTAATCCAGTATGTTTTTGTGCCCTTTATCTTGTCAGACCTGATTAAAGCAGTTGTTGTATCTGTAATAGCAGTTCCTATTGCCAGGCAGGTAAAAATACGGACATTGGGTTAGGCTTTTCTCCGTACATCTATACAGCGCGCGTTTTTCCTGGCAGCTTCAGCTATTTCCGTAGTTATCGCACCCTTTTTATTTTGCGGTATGGCCAGTTCGAAACCATGTGTCCGCGCCAGGCTCTTAAGGTAGTATATGTCTTCGACCGGCAGCTTTAGACCGATACTGAAGTCACGATAGTCACCCTCCAAGGCCAGGAGCATTGTTTCTGACAGGCAGGCCAGATTCATTCCGGGGTCATAGCCGATATTCTGCCCAAAGCAGATTTTGTCGGGGTATTTAACCAGGCCGCCTTCAATGACCAGGACATCCTTGCGGCTGCTGAGCACAGACTGGGACACATCTGCCGGGCGGGCGACATCACAGATGACACAACCCTGTTTTAGGTATTCCGGCATAATCAGGTCAGATGTCGAACTTGAGGCCGTAATTACCAGGTCTGATTGCAGCAGCGCCTGCCTGATATTCACAGTAGTCTTAATTGGCGGGCTGCTGAATTTGCCGGACCGGGCTAAGTTATTATTTATAAATTCATAAAATGAAAAAGGTAAATCCCCTTTGACGGCGTTTCTAAGGTTTTCCACCTGCCGGGGGTCTGAACTGTTTAGGCAGCTGATAAACCCTTTCAGCCATTTGGCAATTCCTTTCTGTTGGTCAAGTGAGGTATTGTCTTTTACTAAATCGGTGATTACATATCCATATATTTCATTAGCGAGCTTTTCCAGCCTGCGCAGGCTGGTTTTCTCTTTACCCGGGTTACCCACCAGGTAAAGCTGCCCTGCTTCTCGTGCCAGCATAATGGCACAGACCCGGCCTATAGAACCGGTGGCCCCGATTACTGCTCCGGCGGCCTTTTCCGGTTTAATGTCCATCATGGAAGCGCCCTTAATCAGGGCATCAAAAGCTGTGGCCACGGTAAAGCTGTTACCTGAGGTAATGGCGACACCCCTGCCCTGGAGGTCGGTGCCGCCCCGGCTGACAATTGATGTATATGCCCCGAGGCCTACTATTTTTGCTCCCAGGCTCTTGGCCAAATCCACGGCTTCAACCAGAGTCGATACGGCTTTTTTTCTGGACATATCCAGGAGGTGTTTTCCGCTGTAAGGCACGCCGATTAACCAGCCTTCAGCAATTTTACCGGCTTTTGATTTGAAGGCCGGAAGGTGTACAATAACATCCGGAGTGGCTTCCAGAGAAGCCTCCCAATCCAGCAGTTTTTCCAGTTCTGTTTCGTCCAGCTTCATAAAGGAGGGGTTGTTTTTAACCATGTCCGCAACTGCTGGGTAATGAATCAGAAAAGCAAATTTTTCAGAGGGCTTTTCTCCCGGCAGCAGGGCTGAAGCTTTGACCGGCTTCCGGTATTTTCTGAAATCGGTAACCGTACCATCACTTTTCCGGCCCAGGAGGTAGCTGTACAGTTCACTGTAATCCTGGTAATAAAGTACATTAACTACGTCTTCCAGAGCTCTGAGAGCTTGTCCGATTTGTTCTCTGCTGACTGTTAGGGCCGGCTGCAGCCTAAGAGTCATAGAATTATTCAGAAACGGGGCACACCGTACCTTATGAACATGCAGCAGGTAACCTGCCAGCAGCGCTGAAAAACCGTTCTGCTGGGCTAAATATCGAATGCTAAAAGACTCCGAACCGTCAAAGCCGTTGAATTCTACACCGACCATGAGGCCCTGCCCCCGAATTTCTTTGATTACACCGGGATACTTGGAGTCTATTTTTTTAAGACCGTCCACAAGATATGAACCCATCAAGGCAGCAGATTTGACCAGTGACCGGTCATTTGCTGTCAGGAGGTCAATAACTTTGATGCCAACAGAACAGGTGAAATTATTATTGGCAAATGTGGAACTGTGCAGTTTGCCGAATCCGTCGTTCCAGGCGTGTTTTGAACTGAGGCAGACACCCAGGGGAACCAGACCGCCGCCAAGAGCCTTGGATAAGAGCAGAATGTCAGGGCTGACTCCAGCCAGTTCACAGGCAAAAAGGCTACCTGATCTGCCCAAGCCGGTCTGGACCTCATCAACAACCAACAGGACACCGTACTCGCGGCAGATATGTTCTGCGCATTTGAGGTAGCCTTCAGAGGGGATTATAATACCACCCTCACCCTGAATAGGTTCGACAATAAAGGCTGCAATTTCACTGCCCTGGTTTTTCAGCTTTGTTTCCAAGGCTTTGGTGTCGTTAAAGGGGATGGTTTCAAATCCCGGTACAGGTGCAAAGAAGGGTTCCTGATATACGGGTCTCCCCGTAGCTGACAGAGCTCCCATAGTTTTTCCATGAAAGCTGTTATCTGCAGACAGAATTGTTTTTTTCCCCGTTGTGGAGCGCGCCAGCTTGATAGCAGTTTCCACAGCTTCGGCGCCGCTTTGACAGAAGGTGGCCTGGGCCATTTCACCCGGAGCAAGTTTAATCAGCCTTTCTGCCAGTTCTGCGGCCTTAACAGGCACAGACGGCTGGACCATTGCGGGAAGGTCTGAACCCAAAAAATCCTGCACTGCAGACGCTATTTCCGGGTGATTGTACCCGAACGGTACTGCGCCATACTGTGCAATAAAGTCCAGATATGAATTGTCCTCCCGGTCATAAAGGTATTGGCCCTGACCTTTTACATATTCGATATCCAGCTTAAAGCTTTTTAACAACCTGCCTGTTGACGGGTTTAGCAAATCCATACTCAAAGTAATCCAGTCCCTTCAGTAGAGAATCCAAATAAAAACGGCATTATTAAATATATGCTTATATTATATATTTTAATCCAATAAAGGGAAAATAATTTCAATTGTACTTATACTGCTCCCATTCCTGGGTGACCACATCTACGAGGCTGTTTTTGTCAAGCTCGTCAACAATGTAGAGATTGCCCTGACCTGTGGCAGCCAGCTCCTTCATATAATCCTCATTGGGAATAACACCGATGCAAACCAGTCTTATTTTATTTTCTGAGATAAGCTTTGCGGCCCTTAAGGCATCCTTTTGGGCATCAGTGGTCCACAGCGGAAAGTTGGGGATACCGTCTGTTATCAGGACCAGCAGTGGGTTGCGGGCCCTTTTTCGCGTTATCAGTTCAATACTTGTGACAATACCTTTCGCCAGTGGTGTCAGCCCCTGCGGTTGTAAAGTACGAAGCCCATCCTGAAGCTTTTGGTGATTCTTGGTAAAGGGGACAACTATTCTGGCGCTCATTTCCTGAAAAGAGACCACACTTACTTTTTCTTTTGAGGTCAGGAGAAAGTGTTCTGCCAGGTAAGAGACAGCCATAATCTTCTCGCCGACCATACTGCCGCTGCAGTCGATGGCAATACAAGTGTCAATAGGGGCAAAAGATTTTTTCCCGAAGACCCGGAGGTCCTTTTTTTTAACTGTCATCCGGGGCTGGCCTTCTAAAAAACTGCGAGCTGAAGCGGCAACTACCGTTTCCGGAATTGCGATATCACTGTGACCTGCCCATGAAGATACCTTTTTGTGGTCGGTCAGGTGACTTTTTCGTGATTTAAGTTCTGAATGCCTATAAGTTCGGTAATTATGCCTGACTATCTGGTGTCTGCGGATAGATTTGCGGACCTGGGCTTCAAGTTCCTTCTGGTGCTCTCTGATAAAATCCCGAATTCCTTTGCCCTCTTCGGTAAGGACGAAAGCAAAGGCGCTTTTTTTCACCATTCCTGCATTGGTTAAGTCCAACAGGGTCTGTTTAAGGTCGCCGTCACCGTGTTTCTTGGCAAAAGCACCCAAAAAAATGTTCCCGGCAGCCGAAAGTGTATCCAGAAACCTTCCGGCATCTTCAATACTTCCAAAAGCGCTTGCCAGATTCATGATAATTTGCAGCCTGTTCTGGTGTGCCCGGTACTTTTGTGCCTCTGCAGATTTGAAGCCCGGAAGGCCCAGGCCAATTCCGGGTGTAGTCTCTATTTCAATATCTTTCTTGCGGTGCACGATCTTTTCCACACGCCTGATTTCAAACCCCTGGTTGAGTATAGCCTGCTCTACTCCGTCAGCAATAAATAAAATAGAGTCATAATGACCTGACTCCATTGATATTAAAATATGGACATGGGTCTGGGGTTTTTGCTTCTTTTCCGGAATAAGTTTTACTTTAAGGCTGGAAAGTTCAAAGATATTTCCGGAACCTCCGGATGTGCTCAAAATAATACTTTTAGTTAACTTTTTGGTCAGTTCGGTGATTTCATCCCTGGACAGGTCCGCGGACTCTTCTTCAAAAAGCTTGGTAAGGTAAGTTTCCAGTCCCTGCCATACCCGGCGGGCAATATGTACTGGGTTGAGCACAGCCGGTTCATGGAAAACATCCATATGAAGCAATAGGTTATCTGAAGAATTATTTAAATAATGCCTGCCCGCATCCTGGTCGGAATAAATATGGATCTCTCCGGGAGTTTGGGGGTCATTACCATGCACTTTATGACTGATCACAGTAGTTTCTCCAAGGCGTACCCCCTGATTCTGCTTGAAATATGCTGTCAGGTAGTGTTCCAGGGTCATTCGCTGATGTCTCTCGGTGCGTTCCATGGCTCTTCCTCCTTTTGAACACCGGAAAATAATCGGAGTGGCCTGTTAGAAGGTTATTTGCTGAATTTATATTGTTCCCATTCCTGGGTGACTACATCTACAAGGCTGTCTTTATTAAGCTCATCAACAATATATAGGTTGCCCCTGCCGTTAGCTGCGAGTTTTTTCATATACTCCTCATTTGGGATGACACCGATGCAGACGAACCTGATTTTGTTTTCTGCGATTATTTCAGCAGCCTTCAGGGCATCTTTCTGGGCATCAGTGGTCCATAACGGGAAGTTGGGAATCCCATCAGTTATCAGGATAAGTAAAGGGTTGCGGGCTCTTTTTGCTTTAATGTGATCAATGCTCTCAATGATTCCTTTGGCCAGGGGAGTCAGGCCTTCCGGCTGAATAGATCTCAGACCGTCCTGGAGTTTCTGATAGTTTTTCGTAAAAGGAACCACAATTCTGGCATTCATTTCCTGGAAGGCAATAACACTGACCTTTTCCTTGGAAGTAAGGAGGAAATGTTCGGCCAGATAGGAGACTGCCCTGATTTTCTCACCAACCATACTGCCGCTGCAGTCTATCGCCAGGCAGGTGTCGATGGGCGCAAAGGATTTTTTGCCAAATACCTTGATATCTTTTTTCTTGATGGATAACCGGGGCTGACCTTCCAGAAAGCTGCGGGCGGCAGCTCGAACTACCGTTTCGGGGATGGCAATATCGCTTTGGCCTCGCCAATCTGCTATTTTCTTATGGTCGGTAAGCCGGCTTTTTTTGGACTTCAAATCGGTATTCCTGAAGGTTCGGTAATTATGCTTGACGAATTGGTGCCTGCGGATAGATTTGCGCACCTGGGCCTCCAGTTCTTTCTGGTGCTGCTGGATAAAATCCTTCAGTCCCTTGCCCTCTTCAGTGAGGACAAAGGCAAACCGGGTCTTCTTCACGATATTCGCATTGGAAAGGTCCAGCAGGGTCTGTTTCAGGTCACCATCGGTATGTTTCTTGGCAAAGGAACCAAGGAACACATTCCCTGCTGTTGTGAGTGACTCCAGGAAGCGGGAGGCGTCTTCTATACTCCCAAAAGCGCTGGCGAGATTCATAATTATCTGCATCCGGTTTTGGTGAGCCCGGTACTCCTGAGCTTCCGGTGATCTGAACCCGGGAAGGCCGAAACCTATCCCGATTCCAGGCTTGGTCTCTATATCTTTTTCACAGTGCACTATCTTTTCCACACGTCTGATTTCAAAGCCCTGGCTCATTATTGCCTGTTCTATGGCATCGGCAATAAATAGTACACTGTCATAGTGTGCCGGATTCACAGAGAAAAGGAGGTGAACGTGTGTTTCGGGCTTCCTGGCCTTTTCGGGAATCAGTTTAACTTCACGCTTGGCCAGAGCAAACACAGTTCCTTTTCCTCCCGAGGTTCTTAGAGTTATGTTTTTTACAAGCTCTCTTGACAGATCTTTTATTTTATCATCAGAATAAGCCAGCCTGTTTTCGTGTTCCTTTAACTGGGTGAAATAAGTGTCAACACCCTGCCATATCCTTCGGGCAACATATATGGGGTCCAGAGAGGCGGGTTCATGGAACACATCCATGTGCAGGGTGAGGTCACTTTCCTGATTTTTTAGGTAGAAGGTGCCTGCATCCTGGTCTGTGTAAATCATAATTTTACCGGGTGTTTTGGGGTCATTACCGTGAACGTTTTGGCTGAGAACAGTTGTTTCTCCCAGGCGCACACCCTGATTTTCAATGAAATAAGCAGTAAGGTAGTTTTCCAGGGTCAGTCGCTTGTGCCTTTCGGAACTTTCCAAGGTTCATGCCCTCCTTTGCAGGGGAGTACGGCTAACTGGTAATTGTATTTATTTTCGATATTTATATTGTTCCCATTCCCTGGTGAGAACATCCAAGAGGCTGTTTTTATTGAGTTCGTCAACAATGTAAAGATTTCCTCTGCCTGCTGCAGCCAATTGTTTCATAAAAGTCTCGTTGGGAATAACCCCAATGCAGACAAACCTTATTTTATTCTCGGCAATCATTTTGGCTGCCTTTAAGGCATCATCCTGGGCATCCATGGTCCACAGAGGGAAATTTGGAATGCCATCGGTGATAAGTACCAACAGTGGATTGCGAGCCCGTTTCATCTTTATCAGCTTAATACTCTCAACAATTCCCTTGGCAAGCGGAGTCAGTCCTTCGGGCTGAATTGACCGCAGGCCGTCCTGAAGTTTTTGATAGCTTTTGGTAAAAGGTACAACTACTTTAGCGTTCATTTCCTGAAAAGAAAGCACGCCGACCTTTTCTTTGGAAGTCAGCAGAAAGTGTTCGGCCAGGTAAGAAACTGCCTTGATTTTCTCTCCGACCATGCTTCCACTGCAGTCAATCGAAATACAAGTGTCAATAGGGGCAAAGGATTTTTTGCCAAAAATCTTGAAGTCCTTTTTCGTAACCGTCATTCGCGGCCGGCCTTCCAAAAAGCTCCGCGCAGATGCGCTGACAACGGTTTCCGCGATAGCTATATCAGTCAGCCACGAATGGTCTGTAGAATTGAGCACTTTTTTATGGTCGGTTAGGTGACTTTTGCGTGATTTTAACTCGGAATTGCGATATGTACGGTAATTGTGGCGGACTATCTGGTAACGGCGGATAGACTTTCTGACCTGGGCTTCAAGTTCCTTCTGATGTCCCCTGATAAAACTCCTCAGTTCTTGACCTTCTTCGGTTAGGACAAAGGCAAACCTTTTCTTTTGCACAATGTTGACATTGGACAGGTCTAGAAGGGTTTGTTTCAACCCGCCGTCAGTATGCTTTTTGGCAAATGAGCCCAAAAATATATTACCTGTTGTGGTAAGGGATTCAAGGAACCTGGCAGCATCCTCGATACTCCCGAAAGCGCTCGCCAGGTTCATGATAATCTGCAAACGGTTCTGGTGGCGGCGGTGTTTCAGCGCTTCGGGTATATTAAAACCCGGCAGACCAAATCCTATTCCAAAGCCTGGGCTGGGTTCGGAGTCTTTTTCACAATGGAGTATCCTTTCGACACGCCTGATTTCAAATCCGTGCTTAAGTATTGCCTGTTCTACGGCATCGGCGATAAAAACAATGCTGTCATAGTACTTGGGAGCAATGGAAAGAAGAAGGTGCACATGGGTTTCAGGTTTACCTGTCTTATCGTGCTGCTCCAGTTTACGGTTGGACAGTTCCGAGACGGTTCCTGAGCCGCCGGAGGTTCGAATAACAATGTTCTGTACCATCATTTTCGACAGTTCTTTCGTTTTCTCCTGCGTAAAAAGGGAACGGTTTTCGTTGCGGAGTTGCACAAAGTATTTATCAATGCCCTGCCAGACCCGCCGGGCTACATAAACCGGGTCTAGACAGGCCGGTTCATGGAATACATCCATGTGAAGCACTATGTCACCTTCAGGGTTCTTCAGGTAATACTGTCCAGCATCTGTATTTGTATATATACGGATTTCACCGGGAGACTTGGGGTCATTGCCGTGAACTTTGTGGCTGATAACCGTTGTTTCACCCAGCCTGACACCCTGGTTTTTTTGGAAATATGCACCCAGATAATTTTCCAGAGTCATTCTCTGGTGTCTTTCTGAAGTATCCATAGACTGACCTCCTTTCAACGTCTCAGGAATAATTCTTTATTCTCAAGGAATTTACACTGGCGCCGTTATGAGTCTTGCTGTAAATCACCGGCAACAAGGCAGGGAAGTCCCCGCATGTCCGAAGATGGCGAAGGCCGCCGGGAAGTTTTGGCTCGCCAAAACGAGAGGCGGTCATCTTATTAGAAAAACCCACTGAGCCATCGAGTTCGGGGACGCTGCCTTGTTGCCAGGGGTGGCAGCTTAGACTCATAGGCAGCAGTGCGGAAAATCGTTACAACAGCTCACCATATTCGCCAACGGTCATTTTCAAAGCTTACTTTTCGGGAAAAAAGATATAACAGGGGCCGGGATTATCCCGGCCCGGTTTGGTTATTTAAAATCACCCTCTGATTTCACCAGTTCATCAAGGTTCAGATCTGGCAGCCTTTTAGCTTTGTTTAGCGGAGATGCCTTTATCGGATCATTATCCGATTCCCCGGAATCTGCTTTGCTTTGCTTACCGGAGAATAATTGTTTGAGAGGCTGAAAAATTGATTTTCCTTCTTTGCCGGCGCTGTCGTGATCACTGTCGCTGCTCATTATGCCGTCATTGACTGCCGGTTCATACTCTGAAGAAAAAGTCTCTGGTTTCTTTTTTTTTTGCTGTGAACCAAGACTTGGTGAGGGAGTATTATCACTGGTGCTGGGCTTGGTGGAATCTGAGGAGTTCATTATCTTGGTCAGGGTTTCTGTTTCGACACGATGTTTCAGGGCAAGAGGAATTACTTTCAGGATATCGCTCACCAGAGGCTGCTGACGCCCCCTCAGGGCACAGTGCAGGAGAGCGGCATGCTGGATGGCTTCAATCGCCCGAAAACTCTCCAGATTATACTTGACATAGAGCCGGGCAATATAGTTCCGTAAAAAGTCCGGCATAGTCAGTGACTCAAATTTTCTAGCCATGGTTTCCAGTTCTTTGCGAAGACGGGAAGAATTATCGATACCTTTTTGCAGGAGATCTTTTTTACCCAGTCTCCTTAATTCGCTTTGAATCAGGATATCTGCAATGGCATCAGGGCTGGTGGTGCGGCCCATTTCAATGACCAGGTCAAACCTGTCAGACAGCTGGCGCCTGATTTCCTGGAGGGGGCCTGGCTCTTCATCAGGGTTTGAGGCGGCCCATACCGACACTTGAACAGGAAGTTCAACAAGCGGCAGCCCTGTTTCTTCAATTTGAACCCGGCCTGGTTTGGTTCCCATGGCATCAAGCAGGATATCGGTGATCTCAGGGGAGGTATCAGCCAAACGGTTAATTTCATCTATAAAGATAACTCCTCTGTGTGCCTGAGGAATTATTCCCGGCAGCAGCGCTGCTTCGGGGTTTGAAGAGTTGGTTATTTTTTGCAGGTCAATACTCCCTGCGATTGTGCCAATTTTGGCTGAATGAGATATCTCCAGAAACGGCCGCGGTACGGTTTCGGTCCCCAGTGATGCAATTTCTTCCGCTGACAGATGCCTGTGGTTGGGACAGTGTGGAGCTTCGGGATCACAATTGTACAGGCAGTCCTTGACACGGACGATAGGAGGCATAATCTGGTGTGCAGCTCTCATGATTGTTGTTTTTCCGGTACCCCTTAAACCCTCAGCATGAATATGAAGCGGGATATTCCAGAGCATTGAAATAATTCCCATCTCAACAACCTCAAATAAGGTTTCATTACCGTCATGCCGCGCTAACTCAGCATAAGATTTCATATTCTTTCCCCCCTGCCTGTAAATAGTTTGCGTAAAAACAGCTATAATGATTTTTGGAAAAATATCCTCTGAGTCATATAAGACTCGGCTAAACAAGGAAAGACGGCTTAATTTGCAGGAATGTTTATTAATTAATGATATATCTCTAATTATACTCAATAAAGTAGTCAGATTGCAACTGTTAAACGTCTGAAGTGCATTTTTTGTGACCTTTATGGGAAATAGTGAATTTGAAACGCCGGGACAGGTTAAAAACGGAAACCCCGAATGGTTGTAGTGGGGGTTTTAACAGTTTGCGGGATTCACAATTCACGGTGTTAATTAATTGCTACAGCATTGAAAAAAATTGGCATAACTTTGAATCTCAAAGAAGGGAAAACAGTAATTTTGTCGAAACTTTCACCTAATGGAGAGGAGTGAAGGAGTTTGAAGGTAGAGTTTGTCAGCCCTTTCGTTACTGCCACCATCAAAGTGTTAGAAACAGAAACCGGACGTTCGGTTCCGGTTGAGAAAGGGCAACTGACTATCGAGGCTTCTTCCCATACTTGCCAGGATGTAACTGTTTTGATTGGAGTGATTGGAGCTGTTCAGGGAATTGTGATGTATGGCATGTCCGAAAGAACAGCAAAGAATATTGTGTCTGCCTTGTTAAATGAGCGGGTAGTTGTCTTTAACGAAATGGTTGAAAGCGCTGTTGCCGAGATGGGCAATGTGATTACCGGTATTGCCAGTTCCGAACTGGAGAAAGCCGGATATTCGTCTACCCTGGCGCCTCCGACAGTTATCTCTGGCCGTGGAGTAATCATCTCAACAATAAACATAAAGAGGATTCAGATTCCACTAATTACAGAGTTCGGTGGAATTGAAGTAGGTATTGCTCTCAGGGAGAATAACAGGAAGAACTAATTTTTAAAGGGGTAACATTTGACATAAGATGAAAAGATAAAAAAGTTACTTCCCAAAACTCCTCCGGGAGTTTTCTTGATTGTAGTATAATTATGTTTGGCAGGGTGCAAATAATACTGACAAAGGGAAGAAGGTGTCATCACATGCTGATGGTTCTTGATGTTGGGAATACTAATATTGTGTTGGGTGTGTTTGAAGGAAAAAGACTGGTAAGAAACTGGCGGATTTCGACAAACAAAGACAAAACCGCTGATGAATATGGGTTACAAATAAGGATGTTTTTCGAGTATTCAGGTATTAAATGCAGTGACATGGAAGCAGTGATTATTTCTTCCGTAGTGCCCACGGTTATGTCAGCCCTTGAAAGTATGTCTGCAAATTACTTTGGAATTAAGCCTTTGGTAGTGGGACCTGGTGTCAAAACTGCAATGCCCATAAGATATGACAATCCTAAAGAGGTGGGCGCTGACCGGATAGTTAATGCTATTGCAGCTTATGAACTATATGGGGGGCCCTTGATTGTGGTTGACTTTGGCACTGCAACCACTTTTGATGCGATATCCGCCGAAGGCGCCTATCTTGGTGGTGCAATAGCTCCGGGTATTAGTATTTCTACAGAAGCGCTTTATACAAAAGCGGCCAAACTGCCCAGAATTGAATTATTAAAGCCAAAAGCAGTTATCGGGAAAAATACCGTAAGCAGTATGCAGTCCGGGATAATATACGGTTTTGTAGGGCAGGCAGATGGAATTGTCAGCCGCATGAAAAAAGAGATGGGCGGAAAAGCTTATGTTGTTGCTACCGGAGGACTTGCAGAACTTATCAGTAATGAATCAGGCTTGATTGATACCATAAATTCCAACTTGACTCTGGAGGGGCTAAGGATTATTTATGAACGTAATAAAGGGGATTAGGATGTGGAGTTGTGGGAACAGACATCAGGGTGGGAAAAGTGCAACTTGCAAATCGGG
This sequence comes from Phosphitispora fastidiosa, assembly GCF_019008365.1. Classification (NCBI taxonomy): domain Bacteria; kingdom Bacillati; phylum Bacillota; class Clostridia; order Eubacteriales; family Peptococcaceae; genus Phosphitispora; species Phosphitispora fastidiosa. The sequence goes on from NZ_JAHHUL010000015.1 coordinate 107,025, forward strand.
TAGTATCTGCACCCATGTCAGGGATTTCTGATAAAGCTTTTCGGCTGCTTGCCGGAGAAGCCGGCTGTGGACTTATTTGTACTGAGATGATAAGTGTTAATGCACTTGCATATGACAGTGAAAGAACAAAAACCATGTTTGACCTGACGGGTGAACGGGGACCAACAAGTGTACAGATATTTGGCAATGACCCGGAAAGAATGGTCGCTGCCGCGGAAGCTGTACAGGATGCCGGAGCAGGTATTATTGATATAAATATGGGGTGTCCAGCCCCAAAGGTTGTCAGAAACAATGAGGGCTGTGCTTTAATGAATAATCTCCCTCTGGCGGAAAAGATTATCGGGGCAGTTGTCAACGCTGTGGATATTCCGGTATCTGTGAAGATGCGGAAGGGCTGGGATGAGGAATCGGTGAATGCTGTTGAGCTGGCAAAAGCGGCAGAGGCAGTTGGGGCCTCTGCGGTAACCGTACATGGGCGTACCCGGGGTCAGTTTTATTCGGGAAAGGCCGACTGGAATATTATCAAAAGGGTAAAACAGGCGGTGAGTATTCCAGTGGTGGGCAATGGCGACGTTTTCCGACCGGGCGATGCCGCGGAGATGATGCGGCAAACGGGGTGTGATGCCATCATGATTGGCAGAGGGTCTATGGGCAATCCGTGGTTGTTCCGCCGTACTGTTCATTTCCTTGAGACCGGGCAGGACCTTCCTGAGCCCAATTTTGAGGAGAGGATAAACATGGCCCTGAAGCACCTGGGAATGGTTGTCGAGCTTAAGGGCGAGTACACGGCTGTGCGTGAGATGAGAAAACATATTGCCTGGTATCTGAAGGGCCTGAAGGATTCTTCAAGAATCCGGCAGGCAGTTAATGACACTGAGACCCTTCAGGGGCTTATTGAGGTTTTGCAGGAGTATAGAGATAGCAGCTTTTCATAAGTTAATGGCAGTTTCTTTATTTTGACCATCAATCAAGGGAGTGGCAGATATGTTCCGGAACGACGAGTCTGACAGCAGCTTGTCGGCGATCCGCGCATGCGGGAGCCGGTAACAAGCTGAGTTGTCGGGGGTCCGTCATAGAGGAATATATCTGCCACTCCTATGATTTTCATGCTAAAAAAGAATCTACCATTAACTTATGGGGTGCCTTATTATTTGAATAAGTTCAGCCTACTTGTATATGGTGGATTATTTTGTTAGAATGGTTTCGTCATGTACACAGTTTTGTGCACATAAATTTTCCGAAAAATGGTTAAAATAGTATCAACAAGGAGTAGAGGTATGGACCTACTAAGAATTGGCGGCAAGATTTTAAGCCGCAGGAAGATATCCAAAGCAATTGACCTAATCCTGGAGCTGCGAGGGTCGGGAGTTGCCCAGCAGAAAGTTGCTGATCAATTGGGAATTGACCGCACCTTTATATCCAGACTGGAGACCCTTGGTGAGGTGCGTAAAGGGAACAGAATAGCGGTTATTGGGTTTCCCATTAAAAATAAAGATGAAATTTTAAACCTGTTGCACAGGGAAGGTATAGAATTTACTTTAATCATGACTGAACATGAACGATGGGAGTTTGTTAAAAAGGATGATGGGATAGACCTTCTGAATAAAATCCTTGATTTGATTGCTGAAGCGCGGTCGTTTGATGTGGTTATAGTAATTGGTTCAAATCGGCGCATTGAGACAATTGAGGCGATTTTCGATCAGGAAGTAGTGAGTCTGGAAATTGGAGAGTCACCCATAAAAGAGGATAAATATGTTGCCCCGGAAGAATTGTTGAAAATATTGCAGGCTGTGAAGAAAAAACTCTGAGTGTCAGCAAAAAAGGAGGCTATTTGTTTTGAAACGGGTTATGAGTGTCAGTTTGGGGTCTTCAGTTCGGGACCATGCAGTAGAAACCGAGATTATGGGGCAGAGGCTTCTTATAGAACGGATAGGGACAAATGGTGATATTGAAAAAGCCATTGAACTTATCCGAAAATATGATGGGCAGGTTGATGCCTTCGGACTTGGCGGAATTGACCTGTATATTTATGCCGGAGATAAACGGTACACATTCAGAGATGCTAAAAGGATTGCCCTTGCTGCAAGAAAGTCGCCGATAGTTGATGGCAGTGGTTTGAAAAACACCCTCGAGCGGAAGGTAATAGCGTACTTACAAAACGAATTGGGAATGGTATTCGCAAACAAAAAGGTGTTAATGGTATGTGCAGTTGACCGCTTTGGCATGGCAGAAAGCCTTGCTGCAGCCGGGGCGGATATGACTTTTGGTGACCTGATATTTGCTTTGGGGCTTCCTGTTAGTATTTCATCAATTACTTCACTGCAGATGGTGGCAAAAATAGTTGCACCGATTATTGTAAAACTTCCTTTTAAACTACTTTATCCGACGGGTGGCAAACAAGAGCACCAGACTCCCAAATATGGCAGTTACTATGAACGGGCTGATATCATAGCCGGGGATTTTCATTTTATCAAAAGGTATATGCCTGAAAATTTGTCCGGCAAGTGTATTATTACGAATACTGTAACCCAAAGAGACATACAATTGTTGAGAGATAGGGAAATCGGGCAATTGATCACAACAACTCCGGAATTCAATGGAAGATCTTTTGGCACAAACGTTATGGAAGGAGTGCTGGTTGCATTATCAGGTAAAAACCCTGACATAATGGTGCCTGAAGATTATTCCTGCCTGCTTGAAGCTGTTGGGTTCAGACCCAGAGTACTTAATTTTAGAGAAGAGATGGCCGGTTAGGGGGAATACCTTGGTGAAAAGGTTTGCCTTTATTAACCATCCTATTAATACAAATGAGTTGAAGATGAATTACCCGGCTGCCAGGTGTTTCCCTGATTTTCTGTTAAAACAGATACTCAAGTGCAGCCCTCCATTTAAGTCGCCGGAACTTACCCTTAGGTTGGATGAGATTGACTGTAAGGGCTGGAGCGTTACATGTCCCTTAACAGAGACGCAAATCCTAGGTTCGTCTGATAAACTGGTGCAAAAAAGAATTTTTAAAGCTTTAAGGGCAGCTCAAAAGCTGGGAGCTGAAGTAATCGGGCTAGGAGGGTGTATTCCTGCTGCGCTGGGGTCTAAAGAAATAATTATGGCAGAGCGCCCTGAAATCAAATTGACGTTCGGGCATAACTACAGTATTTTGGCTGCAGTTGAAGGGGTGAAGCTGGCAGCTATTACCAGGGGTTACGATATGGATCAGGTGACCGCTGCGGTGTTGGGAGCCACTGGCCGTACCGGGAGTGTTTGTGCAGCCATTCTGGCCCGGGAAGTAAAAAATCTGATATTAACAGGCGATAATAAAGTAAAGCTTCATCAGATGACCAATAATATTCTTTACGATACCGGCTTACCTGTTAAAACAGTCACCAGTGCTAAGCGGGCTTTGAATTTAGCTGACATTGTTTTTGTAGATGTTTCTTCGTCAGGAAGCGAAATCAGGTCAGAAGACTTTAAAAAAGGTGCGGTTGTGTGTTTTGTTAAAGGTGCAGGAATATCTATTCGGGATTTGATTATACTAAGGTCGCTGCAGGATATTGCTATGTGTGGAAATGACCTCAAGATTATTGATGGGGGACTTGTGGAAGTGCCCGGAGTTCCCGGGTTTGCCTCAGAACAGCAACTGCCTTCCGGAATGGTATATCCATGGATGGCGGAAACGTTAATCCTGACCCTGGAGAAAAACCGTAGCCGCACGGCAGTTGATGATTCAACCACTATGGGAAAAATTGATGCTTTGAAAGTGAAGGCCAGAAGTTATGGTTTTAGGGTGGCCGGTTACTCGGAAGTCGCGGGATAACTGCTGCGAAACTGCCGCCGTTGTTTAGGTTAGGGAATAGCTGCATATAGAAGGTATACCGGATTATTTACTTTGCTGATAGTTTTGGTGTGATTTCCTTGACAACGATGAGTAATCTCTTTATAATATTTCCCAAGAGAAATGCTTGCTGTAGACATCAGTTTTCTGCAGTAATGCTGTTAGTGTCAAGTGGTTACTTGGCACTCTTTTAGTGCTTTTAGGCGCAAAATCGACAGTGTACTGCATTACCGGGAAAGGCCGGGATCCCGGCCTAAATTTTAAAGGGGAGCGAGATAATGAGTGAAAAAGAAGTAATACTTACTCTTGAAGGCCTCAAAAAACTGGAAGAAGAATTGGAACATCATAAATCTGTGAAGAGAAGAGTGGTTGCCGAGAGGATTAAAGAAGCCATCGGGTTTGGCGATATAAGTGAAAACTCTGAGTATGAAGATGCAAAAAACGAACAGGCCATGATCGAGGGCAGAATTCTGACATTGGAAAAGATGCTCCGTAATGCAAAGGTAATTGATGAGGGGGACATTCATACAGACGTAGTTTCAGTTGGTTCCACCGTGGTTATCAAGGACCTTGAAGTTGGAGACGAGATAGATTATACTATTGTTGGGTCGGCTGAAGCCGATCCGGCAAACAACAAGATTTCCAACGAATCACCTGTTGGGAAAGCCATACTTGGCAAAAAAAATGGCAGTATTGTTGAGGTTTCAGTTCCGGCCGGGAAACTTCAGTATCAAATTATGAATATCAAAAAGTAACAAAAGTAAAAGTAACAAAAGTCAAGTCCGGAACCCATTGTTGGATTCCGGGCTTTTTTGGAGGTTAGAAAGATGACTCAGGAACTGGATTTAAATGAAATGTTGCTGGTTCGCCGTAAAAAGTTGGACGAGCTCAGGGAAAAGGGAATAGATCCCTTTGGGGCAAAGTTTTTAGCCAGTCACAAAGCTGCGGAGGTCATGGAGCATTTTGACGTACTGGAGGATACTCCTGTTGTCGTAGCAGGCCGGATAATGGCGAAAAGAAATATGGGTAAGGCGACATTTGCCCATATTCAGGATGTTTCCGGACAGATTCAGATATATGTCCGGGTAAATGAGGTTGGTGAGGAAACTTATGACCTGTTTACTCATTTTGATATTGGTGATATCGTCGGTGTCTCCGGAAAGGTGTTTAAAACGCGGAAGGGTGAAATATCCGTATGGGCCGATCGAATAACACTGCTTTCAAAATCATTGCGCCCGCTGCCGGAAAAATGGCATGGCCTAAAAGATGTTGAATTGAGATACCGGCAGAGGTATGTTGACTTAATCGTAAATCCAGAGGTCAAAGATGTGTTTATTACGCGCAGCCGGATTATCAAGGCCATCAGAAATTATTTGGATAACAAAGGGTTTCTGGAAGTTGAGACTCCGATGATGCACCCTATTCCCGGAGGGGCGGCTGCAAGACCTTTTATTACGCATCACAATACCCTTGATATGGACCTGTACTTAAGAATTGCTCCGGAGCTTTATTTGAAGAGGCTGCTGGTTGGCGGTTTGGAGCGTGTTTATGAAATTAACCGTAACTTTAGGAATGAGGGTATTTCTACAAAGCATAACCCGGAGTTTACAATGCTCGAATTATATCAGGCCTATGCTGACTATAATGATATGATGGACCTGACAGAAGAATTGATTGCCACGGCAGCCAAAGAAGTTTTGGGGACCTCAATGGTGGAATATGAGGGGCGGCAAATAGATTTGACTCCACCGTGGTCTAGGATTCCCATGCTTGATGCAATAAAACAATACACAGGTCTTGATTTTCTTCAGGCACCGGATGATGCCAGGGCTGCTAAGGCTGCCCGGGAGCTGGGCCTGGAAATAGAAGAGGGCGTAAGCAGAGGGACCATTATTAATGAAGTTTTTGAAGCTTTTGTAGAACCCAAGTTAATTCAGCCTACATTTATAACAGACTATCCAATTGAGATATCCCCTCTGGCAAAAAGGAAAAAAGAAGATCCCAGATATACAGATCGGTTTGAATTATTTATCTATGCCCGTGAGATGGCAAATGCATTTTCGGAGCTAAATGACCCTATTGACCAGGAGCAGCGTTTCAGGCAGCAGGTTGAGCAGAGGGCATCGGGTAATGATGAGGCACACCGCATGGATGAGGATTATATTAACGCCTTGGAGTATGGAATGCCCCCGGCCGGCGGCCTTGGTATAGGGATAGACCGGCTAATCATGCTGCTTACAAATTCCTTATCAATCAGGGATGTTCTGTTGTTCCCCCAGATGAAACGACGGGATTAAATCTTCTTATTATATAATACTTGTATATAATACTTGTATATACTACTTGATTATGAAAACACACAAAAAGGCCGTCCCTACTATTGTAGATAGGGAGGGGTCTTTTGTTTTTCACAAGTTAGCCGCAATAGTCTTTGTCAAACGTCGCAGCAGCCGGCATGTGAGCACTGAGAAATTAATAGCCAACAGTTATAAAGGCTATTATATTGTGGATGCGCCTTTTGGTGTTTTTAAGAAGTCTATTGATAGAAATGTCCTGCAAAAAGTTGACACCGTCGTCGGCTGTGCCAGGCTTGACAAACTCTATTTGTCTGTGGTACAATGAAATTCCAAAAGCGCGCAGAGCGCTTTTTAACAGTTGCAGAGATTACCAGTTGACCTGAGAGGGTTGAACATGGTAAGATGTAAATCCGGGCTTGAGAGAGCAACGGAGAGCTTCGAAAAAACAGCAGAGATTACCAGTTGACTCGAGAGGGTGGACATGGTAAGATGTAAATCCGGGCTTGAGAGAGCCGCGTAGAGCTTCGAAAAAACAGCAGAGGTTACCAGTTGACTTGAGAGGGTCAAGTGTGGTAAGATAAAGTTCCGCGGCAGAGATGCCGCAGGAACAACCGATGGTCTTTGAAAACTGAA
>NZ_JAHHUL010000016.1 GCF_019008365.1 Phosphitispora fastidiosa
TTCCGGAAGGATGAGTCTGACGTCAGCCGGCCCACGAGCTGAGCGAGTGGCAAGCCGGCTGAGTTGTAGCCATCCTGAAGGAATTTATCTGCTACCACCCATCAGCGCGACCCGGGCTTCAGACTTGCGACGGCGCCTCACCTGACAGGTGTGAGTACATCATTCCGGTAGAGCCGGCAACTATATGCCAATTAGCATACGGGCCAGGTTCATGGCATCTACTACTTTTCGCTTATGCAATCCGTAGATACTTATGTTCCGTCAGAGATAATTTCCGAAATCCTGATATCCGCACAGACAGCTGTAATTTCTGGAGGAGGTTCTTTTCCTCCTTCCACAAACGGGACACGTTTGTGTTGTATAGGCTTCATCTACTTTTTGCAGGCTTATCCCTTCGGCTGCCAGTACTCCTGCTACGTCTCCCACCACGACTTCCCTGACTTGATTCTCCAAGCACCAGTTGACAAATTCGCGGGTAGTTTTATGGAGGATATCAGTCAACTGGGCATTACTCTTTCCTAAGATGTAGTTAAAAGCCCGGCGATATTTTTCCCACTGACGGGAGCCCTTTTCGCATTTAGCCAGCTTCTTAATCCGCACCATGATTGGCTTTTGGCGTTTTCCGCCAAAAAGACCAAGGCTTAAAGAGGTGGGAGCCTTCTCGCCGCACAGGATAAAAAGCCTTTGTTAAATACAGAATATTAGTAAAGCTGATTTTTCCCGGAGGGATGTGACTATATTGCCTGTGGCCAATAAAATTGACCTGATAGTAAAGGTGGTGGACGATCTAACCGGTGATATTGCCAGGCGGCTTGTTGAAATAGAAGATAAGGCTTTCGGAGAAGGCGGGCTCCATAATGAGTGGCTGATGGTCCCCATGATTAGGTATGGCAGGGTTTTCACAGCTGAATTGGAGGGACAGCTGGTAGGCAGCGCACAATTTATGAGAGCCTGGATAGGGCACGACACTGTATATTTTTATGGGGTTTCTATGCTACCCCAATACAGGGGACAGGGATTGGGAACAGCATTTCTCAAGGATATTCTAAGCTATCTTAAAAAAGATGGGGTCAGAAAAGTCATTTTAAGTGTCAGCCCACAAAACAAAAGGGCGGTTCACCTTTACCGGGAACGATTCGGGTTTAGGACGGTAAACTCTATTGCCGGGGAATACGGCCCCGGCGAGGACCGGCTGATTATGGAGTGTATTTTATGACGGAAAACCCCGGACTGTTGATTGATTTACAAAAAATCAAGGAAAATACCAGGGTAATTGTCGAAAAGTGCGCCTCTTACAATATTAACGTAGTCGCAGTTACCAAAGCAGTATGTGGTGACCCGAGGGTGGGCAGGGCAATGCTTGAAGGCGGCGCCGCTGCTTTGGCCGATGCCAGAATTAAAAATATTAAACGGCTGCGTCAGGCAGGGGTCACAGAACCCGTGATGCTGCTCAGAAGTCCGATGATGTCGGAAATAAAAGATGTTGTCAAATACAGCAGCATGAGTTTGAATTCCGAGCCCGACGTTCTTGCCAGACTGTCTGAATGTGCTTTAGACTACGGAACCCGGCATGATGTAATTATCATGATTGATGTGGGAGAAATACGCGAAGGGATTCTCCCGGCAGATATATTTCAGGCTGCGGAAGAGATAAAGACTTTGAAAGGAATCAGGGTTATCGGGGCAGGGACTAATCTGGCCTGTTACAGCGGAGTAAGGCCGACCACGAAAAATATGAACCTGCTATTGGAGACCGGGCGTGAGCTGGAGAGCATTCTGGGCTATAAGCTGAAGATTATTTCCGGAGGCAACAGCAGTGGGCTGGAGATGGTAGATAGTGGTTCAGTGCCTCGGGGAATAAACCAGTTTCGCATCGGTGAGAGTATTCTGCTGGGCAGATATTTATCAAATGGTGAACCCATCGGGGGAACCAACCGGGATGCCTTTACCCTGAAGGCTGAACTGATAGAAATGAAGGAAAAGCCATCTCTTCCAATGGGTGAAGTCGGGAAAAATGTTTTTGGCGATTATGCCGAAGAAAATGAACTTCAGATGCACTATCGGGGCATAGCTGCCCTGGGGAGGCAGGATGTGCCGCCAGATTCGATTTTGCCTCTGTGTCCGCAGAAAAAAATCCATATAGATGTAATTGGAGCAACCAGTGACCATACTGTTCTGGATTTCGGCGAGGATACCAGGACTTTTGCTGTTGGCAGCGAGGTCAGGTTTAACCTGGATTATCCTGGACTGCTTGCAGCTATGACTTCACCGTATATAAACAAAGAATATATTGAATGAGATTTTGAGAATCAAGTGAAAAAATTAATTAAAGGGGAAGAAAAAGTCATGACTGTTGAAATTATCGGGGCACCTGTGGACCTGGGAGCCAACAGGAGAGGAACGGATATGGGGCCCAGCGCTGTCCGGTATGCGGGACTCAGCAGGGCGCTGCAGGAAATGGGTCTTGAGGTTATTGATAAAGGCAACATTGATGTTCCTGTACCTGAAAGTATTAAGATTGCTAACCCGGAACTTATGTTTATTGATGAAATAGCGAAGGTTTGTGAAAAATTGGCTGAAGCGGTAGGGAGAGTGATCGGCAGAGGTAATTTTCCGCTTGTACTGGGAGGAGATCACAGTATTGCTATGGGGACACTTGGAGGGGTCAGCAAAGAGTTAAAGGATCCGGGCTTAATATGGTTTGATGCCCATGGTGATTTCAATACCCTGTCAACCAGTGAAACCGGCAATATTCACGGGATGTCTCTGGCGGCAGTTACAGGACACGGCAATCCCAAGCTTGTTAACATCGGCGGTATTTCGCCAAAGATAAGAGAAGAAAAAACAATATTAATTGGAATCAGAGACCTTGATATTGAGGAAAAGCAACAGCTCAGGGAGTCTAAAATCACGGTTTTCAGCATGAAGAAAGTAGACGAAATGGGAATGGCAGAGGTAGTTAAGGAAGCGCTGCTTATAGCGGGACGCGGCGGTGACGGTATTCATGTCAGCTTTGACCTTGATGTGGTGGAACCGGCAGTAGCGTCAGGAGTCGGCACACCGGTTACAGGGGGCCTTAATTACCGGGAGGCACACCTGGCCCTGGAGCTTATTGCTGAGACCAAAATGCTCCGGTCACTGGAAGTGTGTGAGGTAAATCCCATTATGGACAGTGGAGGGAACAGGACTGCCAGATTGGCGGTTGAACTGGTGACATCTGCATTGGGTAAGCGGATTTTCTATTGAAAGGAAAAAATATATGAAAAAAACTTAATAATAAAAAATAAATGGAAAAAATAAAAGAAAAAAAAGGGAACTAACAAAGAAACGCGAAATATAGAAAACAATGTCGAAAGGAAGGGGGTTTCGGTTATAAAACAATAAATGCTTTTGGTTTAATAAATGAATGAGTACCTTCAGAGTACCTATAGGGGGAGTAGGGGAATGAAATTAAAACTAGTACAGAAAATTACCTCGGGATATGTTTTAATTGTTCTTTTCCTGGCAGTTGTAGGTTTTTTTGGCATCAGAGGCATGAACACTATCGAAGGACAGTACATCGAAGTTGACCGGCACAGGTCACTGGGTACTCATATTTGGGAGCTGTCTAATAATTATAACGGGCAGTTTGCCCATGCATTCCTGTACCTGGTCAATAAAGAAAAGGCGGCAAAAGATGAGTTTTATGTACTTGAAGAAGAAATTGAGGAGATTATACAGCTGCTAGACAGTACAGACTTAGATGAAGATGAGAGACAGGTTGTTTCTGAAATAAAGGCGCTTGATGAGGAATTTTGTAGTACCATTATCGAAGTATTTCAATTGGTTGACAGCGGAAACAATGATGGCGCTTATGCAAATATGAAAAAAGTTGAAAGTGCAATAGAACAGATAGATAACAAAATACATGAATGGGACAATATTAACGATCAGGAAGTGGCCGAACATGTGAAGGCGGCTGAAGAGGGCAGCCATTCGGCAATGTTGGTCAATTACATAATCATAGCGGCTGCCGCAGTTCTGGGTTTAACAATCGGAATTGTCCTGAGCAGGGGGATTTCCAGACCTGTCGCGGGCCTTACGGCTGCTGCTTCCCAGATTGCCGACGGTGATTTGAGTATAGACCTGCCACGTGTTAAGACTGGGGATGAAATTGAAACACTGGCCGGCGCTTTTAAAACAATGGTGGGCAATCTAAGGGACGTAATATCAAAAACGACCGAGTCCGCTCAAAATGTTGCCGCTACGAGTGAAGAGCTCTCGGTAAATTCCGGTGAGGCTTCAAAAGTGACACAGCAGGTGGCCGGTGCGATTCAGGAGGTTGCCAGAGGAGCTTCTGAGCAGACAGGCTTTGTGTCTGATTCAATGGGTATAATAAGCCAGGTGAGCCAGGCCATTGAGCAGATAGCTTCAGGGGCTCAGGACCAGACAAACCACATCACCACAACTGCAGAAATGGTGGCTCAAATGGTCGGGTCCATCCATGAGGTTTCTTCCAGCGCTCAGAGAGTAACCGAGTCTGCGGCGAAAACGAAACAGGCTGCCGATAAGGGTGAGAATGCTGTAGAATTTACAATTCAGGGCATGGATGGGATTAAGCACAAGGTTTTTGACTCTGCCAATAAGATAAAGGAACTGGGGGAACACTCACAGCATATAGGAGAAATAATCCAGGTTATTGATGAAATTGCTGAACAGACCAACCTTCTTGCTTTGAATGCGGCTATTGAAGCAGCCCGGGCCGGAGAACACGGCAAGGGGTTTGCGGTGGTGGCAGATGAGGTAAGGAAGCTAGCGGAACGGAGTGGTAAGGCGACCAAAGAAATAGCCGAACTTATCACAAATATCCAGCGACTGACAGAAGCTGCAGTGATATCGATGGAAGAGGGTACCGGGGAAGTTGAAAAAGGAACCGGGCTGGCTCTTGATGCCGGTAATGCCCTCAAAGAGATATTGATAACCGTTGCTGATACCTATACACAGGTGCAAAATATCTCCGCAGCTGCACAACAGATTTCGGGAAACAGTCAGGAGGTTGTCAGAGCTATAGATAATGTCAGCGCCATTACTGAGGAAAACACTGCTGCCACACAGCAACTGACGGCATCCAGTGCAGAGGTTAACAGGTCTATGGCAGGAGTCGCCTCAATTACCGAAGAAACATCGGCTGCAGCTGAAGAGGTTTCCGCTTCCACAGAGCAGTTGACGGCTTCAATCGAAGAGATTTCAGCAGCGTCAGATAACCTTGCCGGAATGGCTGAGGAACTCCGGGAAGTAGTAGCCAGGTTCAGACTGTAAAGACCTTGTGACCTGGTTTGGCCCTGCGGAAAATCAAGTGGTTATTTATCGCCTGGTTTACGGCTTCAAGGCTGTCCTTGTACTTCATATATACACTAAAACAGCGGTCGACATATTCCTCAAAGGGTTTCAGGGAACTTGCCAGGGCGCAGTAAGTATCCATTCCCCGCTCAGTAAGTTTGAGGGGTTCCTTGGCAAGCATTTTCCCTATCAGCAGTTCTTCAATAATTGACTGGAGAGTAGGACTGTAAGCCCCTTTTTTGCCCCGGACAAAGTCATAGAACCCGATATTATGGTGTTCCAGGGATTCGGCAGAGGCCAGGAAAAGAAAATTATGCAGCACTCTCAGGGAATGTATTTCAAATTGAGTTATCAGGCGCATGGCCAGGATGTGCTGGGCTGTAAAACTAAACATATTGGTATTCTCCTTTATGCTTTAATTCTATAATAACCGGGCCCATGTTGAAAGTATTAAATAAAAATAGATTGACAATAAGACCAAAAGTTGTTACGATAGTTTCAGTTATATTATTAACAATTGTATACAAAGTACTCTTATCCAGAGAGGTGGAGGGACTGGCCCAATGAAACCCGGCAACCATTTCACATTATTGTGAGAAAGGTGCCAATTCCTGCAGAAGAGTTTTCTTCTGGCAGATAAGAGGGGGATATATGCTTTTTTGTGTAAAAACCTCTCCTATGCCGGAAGAGGTTTTTTTATTTTGCTGCCGGCAGAAATGCCAGGCATAAGTGGGGAGGATGTACACGTGGGTGTGAAGAAAACCTATGCGGAGATTAACGAAAAAATCAAATCAGGAAAAGTTGTTGTGGTAACGGCAGAGGAAATTATCGGCATGGTTGCCGAAAAAGGGGTGGAAGCCGTTGCCAGGGAAGTTGATGTTGTGACAACGGGTACTTTTGGACCGATGTGCTCATCAGGAGCGTTTTTTAACTTCGGACACTCCAAACCCAGGATTAAAATGCACCGGGTCTGGATGAACGGTATTCCGGCTTATACCGGTGTTGCCGCAGTTGATGCCTACCTGGGCGTGAACGAGCTGCCGGACCATGACCCCCTTAATTCGAATCATCCCGGTGATTTCAGATATGGCGGGGGGCATGTAATTGAAGACCTGCTGGCAGGAAAAGCAATCAAATTTGAAGCAACCGGATATGGTACGGATTGTTATCCGCGCCGCAAGATAGAGACATATTTAACACTTGATGATATTAACGAAGCTTTTCTGTTTAACCCGCGCAATGCCTATCAGAATTATAACATTGCTATAAATGTTTCTGAGAAAACAATTTACACCTATATGGGTACTCTTAAACCACGGATGGGTAATGCCCATTATTGCAGTGCCGGCCAGTTGAGCCCGCTGCTTAATGACCCGTATTATAAGACAATTGGTATTGGAACCAGGATATTTCTGGGCGGCGGTATTGGGTATGTGTCCTGGAATGGCACTCAGCACAGCCCGTGTGGAGCCAGGGGTGAAAACGGGGTTCCCATGGGAGGTTCGGGAACAATGGCTGTTGTGGGTGACCTGAAGCAGATGAAGCCTGAATGGCTGAGAGGCACCAGCTTCAGGGGCTATGGTTCCACCATGACGGTGGGTATAGGAATCCCGATCCCGATACTTAATGAAGAAATGGTAAGGTATGTTTCTGTTAAAGATGAGGACATATATGCTCCTGTAGTTGACTATAGTTATGACTATCCCAACTGTACAGGCAAAACCCTGGCTTCTGTATCTTATGCCCAGTTAAAATCAGGAGTTATTGAGGTGAACGGCAAAGAGGTGACCACAGCCCCTCTGTCAAGTTATGTGAAGGCTAAGGAAATTGCTGAAACATTGAAACAATGGATTGTCAAAGGGGACTTTTTGTTGGGCGAACCCGTTCAGACACTGCCTTCAGCAGATTCGGGAATTACGGGTAAAAGCCTTATAGAAAAGTCTGCCCCCTAAATTTGAATCTGAAAGGAGTAATAATATGTCTCCAAAGAAAATTGTTCTCAAATTTCCTTCAGGAATAGTGGAAAAACCTCTGATATATCACCTGGTCAAGGATTATGACCTGATGGTAAATATTCTTAAAGCAAACGTAAATCCCAGCAAAGAGGGTTCTATGGTCATGGAACTGAGCGGGGATTCACCCAACTATGACAAGGGGCTGGATTTCCTGCGCCGTCAGGGGGTTATTGTAGATCACCTCAGTGAGGGTATTGTCAGGAATATCGACAAGTGCACTCACTGCGGGGCCTGTACCAGTATCTGCCCTTCGGGAGCCCTGTATATTTCCCGGCCTTCCATGGAAGTAATATTTGATGACGAAAAGTGTGTTATCTGCGGGGTTTGCTTAAAAACCTGCCCGGTTAAAGCCCTGGAGCCAAGTGTAAATGGCAGTAACGGAAAACAGTAAACAGGAGCCAAACATATGTATGTGAACAGGGACTACAGGAATACTCTGACAAATCAGGATCTGAAAAGCTTCCGGGTTACGGTAAAGGAGACTGACCTGTATATCAGTGTAGATGAGCCAAGTTATGGTTCCCAATTGGAAAAGAAGACAGAAAACCTGGTTCTGGCATTACGATATGACCTGGAAGAATATATAGCTGCAGACCCGGTGTTTAAAACAACTCTCAGGCCCCATGCGCTTGCGCCGGGGGCCCCTTTGCTTGCCAGGGCCATGGCGGATGCAGCCCGGGTGGCGGGTGTCGGGCCGATGTCTGCCGTAGCCGGCGCCTTTGCTGAGGCTGTGGGCAGGGAACTGCTCAAAACCTGCAGTGAGGTAATCGTGGAAAACGGCGGCGATATTTTCATGGCAGCTGCCCGAAAAAGGCTGGTGGCCGTTTTTGCCGGAAAATCTCCTTTTACCGGTCGTCTTGCCATTGAAATATCACCTGAGAAGACTCCCTTGGGAATCTGTACTTCATCCGGGACAGTGGGGCCATCTCTAAGCATGGGCGCTGCAGATGCGGTTATTGTTATTTCAGCATCAGCCCCTCTGGCAGATGCTGCTGCTTCAGCGGCCGGGAATGCAGTCAAAGATAAAAAGGAAGTCAAAAAGGGTGTTGAAGCTGCCCGCAAAATCCCCGGAGTCCTGGGAGCCGTGGCCATCAAGGATGACAAAATGGCGGCCTGGGGTGATGTTGATATTGTACCTCTCAATTCCCCCGGGCAGAATCCCGGGTGATTGTTGACACATCTGATTGACGGTGCTAAAATTATAACGTTATATTCGAGGGGAGGTATTTGATTATGTCAGGCCATTCCAAATGGGCTAATATAAAACATAGAAAGGGCAGGCAGGATGCCAAAAAGGCCAAGATATATACCAAAATTGGCAAGGAAATTGTTATCGCAGTCAAGCAGGGCGGCAGTGACCCTGATGTCAATGCCCGCCTGAAGATGGCTATCCAGAAGGCCAGGGCCAACAATATGCCGATGGATAATATTACCAGAAATATTCAGAAGGCTTCCGGAGAATTGGAAGGCGTCAATTACGAGGAATTTCCCTATGAAGGCTATGGTCCCGGCGGCGCTGCTGTTATGCTCGACATAATGACAGACAACCGGAACAGGACAGCCGGCGAGGTCAGGCATCTGTTTTCCAAGTATGGCGGTAACCTGGGCGAATCGGGATGTGTAGCCTGGATGTTTGACAAAAAGGGACTCATTATGATTGATAAAGAGGATTTGAAAGCTGACCCGGATGATGTAATGATGACAGCTCTGGAGGCAGGAGCGGAGGACATGAAAGATGAAGGTGACAGTATTGAGGTCACCTGTGCACCGGAAGAATTCGAGGCCGTTGAGACTGCTTTGCGTGAGGCCGGTTTTCCTGTCACTGTGGCGGAAATAACCATGGTCCCGCAGACCACAGTGGCTCTTGAGGGCAGTGAGGCCGAAAAGATGCTGAAGCTTATGGATGCCCTTGAGGACCATGACGATGTGCAGAATGTGTATTCCAATTTTGATATTGATGATGAAATGATGGAATAACCATAAAAATTTAATATGCATGTATAAACCCTCCTTAAAATGGAAATAACTAGTAATTAATTAGACCCATTGAAAGGAGGGTTAACTATGTTTCGCAGAAAAAAAGAAAGCAAACTCATGTATGTTGGTATTGCCATAATTTTTTTGGCGTGTTTTGCTTCAGCATATGGCATTTACAGTAAAAACGGGACAATGTACCGACCGGGAACCACCGCTTCCGGAAACACCAAAGAAGTCAGGCCGGCAATAGGAAAAGACACCCTGATTTTTGAAGAGATCAGATATACCTGTGGGGACAGGGCCACTACCAGAATTCCGACAACTTCGGACCTGATAGGAATGGAGTTTGCCGCACTGGTTAGTGAATATCCGTCTGAAGAGGGATGGAGTATTGATGACACCAAGGAAAACACCCTCATCCTGGCCCGTAATGAAAACAGGGTTTGTCTTTACCACAGGGACTACCGGCATCTGGGCATCAGTGACGGATTTCTGGCGGTATATGAAGGGCCGCTGGGCTGTAATCACAAAGTCCTGCTGAGGGAAAATATCGGGGTGGAGAACCTGCCCCCGGAGCTGCAGAATGAACTGGTAATGGCTACTGCTTATGAAAACCAGACCCAGGATACCCAAGGATTACTAAAGTCATTATATGAATTTGAAACCGAAGAAAAGCTTAATTCGGCTCTGGAGAATTTCGACGAATTTAAACAATAGAGCTGACTGCCGGGCGGTTAATGGTTGAAAAATGACCATTAACCGTTTTTAGTTTACATATTTTAGAATGAGGGGCCCAGGCAGGATAAGTTCAGGTGAATGTCGAAATGTTTCGGAATGGAAAGGGGCTGAAGTATCAATGCTGGTTCTGGGAATAGACCCCGGTTCTGCAATTACAGGTTACGGAATCGTGAAACAGACCGGAAACAGGCTGGAGGCCGTGGATTACGGTTGTATCCGGACTTCTCCCGACCTGTCGCTGGAATTAAGGCTGCAAAAGATATATAAAGGGATAAAAGAGCTTATAGATACATACAGCCCGGAACATTTTGCGATAGAGGAGCTTTTTTTCAATAAAAATGTCCGCACTGCCCTGACGGTGGGTCACGCCAGGGGTGTGATCATGCTTGCGGGAGCGGACGGCGGCCTTCCGGCTCATGAATATACGCCTTTGCAGGTGAAACAGGCGGTGGTAGGTTTCGGCCGGGCAGAGAAAATTCAGGTTCAGCATATGGTGAAAACCATTTTGAACCTGCCGGACATTCCCAGGCCTGATGATGTCGCTGATGCTTTGGCTGTGGCCATTTGTCACACCCATTACTATAAAATGGCTAAAATTATCGGAGGTAATAAATGATATCATTCTTAAGAGGAAGAGCGGTAAATACCGGAACAGACCATGTGGTCATTGATGTCGGCGGAATCGGGTACAAGGTCTTTGTCCCCACCACAGTTATCGGTAAGGCAGCTGACCCGCAGCAGGATATAACCCTGCATACATACCTCCATGTCAGGGAAGACGCGATGCAGTTATTCGGATTTATGGCAGAAAGTGACCGCGGTATATTTGAACTGCTTCTTCAGGTGTCCGGGATCGGGCCTAAGGTGGCTTTGGCGGTTTTATCGGCGACCACTGTGCCTGCATTGGTCCAGGCCGTTATCAATGAGCAGGTCAATGTGCTGACACAGATTCCGGGTGTGGGCAAAAAAATGGCGCAGCGGGTGATTGTCGAACTAAAGGATAAGTTCGCTAAAATAGACATTGGCGGTGAGAGCGGGCTAACAGAATTTGTTCCGGGCCCGGAGGATAATGCGGGAGATGCCCTGCAGGCCCTGGCCGCACTTGGGTATAACCCTGCTGAGGCTAAAAAGGCGTTGGCTAAAGTGGTGGCCGGCAATAAGGATCTGGCTCTGGAAGAAACCGTCAGGCTGGCTCTTAAGGAATTGGGGCGGTGAGACAGGAGTTAGGAGACAGGAGGCAGGAGTCAGGAGGCAGGGAAGCCAATTTTGTTGTGGAGGTTTAGATGGAGGAAGAACGTATTGTTTCATCAGGTGTCAAGGAAGAGGATATGGAAATAGAATATAGCCTGAGACCGCGCAGGTTATCAGAGTACATTGGACAGTCCAAAATAAAGGAGAACCTTTCTGTTTTTATAGAAGCTGCCCAGGGGCGGGGAGATTCCCTGGACCATGTGCTCCTGTTTGGACCGCCCGGTCTTGGCAAAACAACACTTGCCCATATTATTGCCAATGAGATGGGTGTCAGTGTCAGGATAACCTCAGGCCCGGCGATAGAGCGGCCCGGAGACCTGGCCGCCATACTTACCAACCTCTCCAATGGGGATGTGTTGTTTATTGATGAGATACACCGTTTAAACCGCAGTGTGGAAGAAGTGCTTTATCCGGCTATGGAAGATTATGCTTTGGATATAATAATAGGCAAGGGGCCCAGCGCCAGGTCCCTCAGGATAGATCTGCCCAGCTTTACCCTGATTGGGGCCACTACCCGGGCCGGTCTGTTGACATCGCCGTTAAGGGACCGTTTTGGTGTCATCAGCCGGTTGGAATTTTATGACACCACTGAACTGACTGAAATAGTGGTTAGAGCAGCCAGGATTCTTGGAGTGGAAATTGACAGTGAGGGGGCCGTGGAAGTTGCCACACGTTCCCGGGGGACCCCCAGGGTGGCCAACCGGCTGTTGAAGCGGGTCCGTGATTATGCCCAGGTCCGGGCAGATGGCCGGATTACCCTTGAGGTGGCCCGGCAGGCCCTGACCATGCTGGAGG
The DNA here is from genome assembly GCF_019008365.1 of Phosphitispora fastidiosa. NCBI lineage: Bacteria > Bacillati > Bacillota > Clostridia > Eubacteriales > Peptococcaceae > Phosphitispora > Phosphitispora fastidiosa. The sequence continues at coordinate 12,096 of NZ_JAHHUL010000016.1, forward strand.
TTGACCGGCTCGGGCTTGACAACACCGACCGCAGGCTCCTGTCGACAATGATCTGCAAATTCGGCGGCGGGCCGGTGGGGCTGGATACCCTCAGTGCGGCAACAGGAGAAGAGTCAGACACAATTGAGGATGTTTATGAACCTTACCTTTTGCAGCTTGGTTTTATTAACCGTACACCCAGGGGCAGAGTGGTTACTGTTGCGGCTTATGAGCATATGGGGATAGCCCCCGGTGACAAACCGGATCAGCAAAACCTGTGGAAATAGACAAAGGAGTTGGCTTATGGGAGAGTTTGGTTCCTTAGGGAAAATGATTATGTTGTTTGGCGTCATCCTGCTGGCGCTGGGGTTTTTAATTGCGTTTGGAGGCAAGATATTGCCTATTGGCAGGCTGCCGGGCGATATCTTTGTACGGAAAGGTAACTTTACCTTTTATTTTCCTTTGGTTACCAGTATAATCTTAAGCATAGTACTAACGATTTTGTTGAATATTTTGTTCAGAAAATAAATTTTTGACCCTTAGAAAACAATAACTGTTTTCGAACAATATTATTAATGGAGGAGGTGTAAACCGCCATGGGGTTTCTCTTCCAGAAAAGAACTTCACAAGGGGAAGCTGAAGACTGCGGAACGCTGGTCCTGGAGGTACAAAAGGGAAACGGCATGGCGCGGGAACGGCTGCTCCGAAGTTACACCCCTTTTATTCTAAAGACCGTATCAAAGGTAAGCGGACGATATGTCCGTATGGGAGAAGACGATGAGGTCAGTGTCGGTCTGATGGCTTTTAATGAAGCCATGGACTGTTTTGACACAACCAAAAACATTTCATTTATCAGCTTTGCTGAAACTGTTATTAAAAGAAGGCTGATAGATTACTTCAGAAAAGAATCGACTGTCAGCAAAAGGACAGTACCAATGTCCAGTTTCGAGCAGGCAGATGATGATAACGTCGAGGGTATCCATTATTATCTGGAAGCCAAACAGTCGATAGAAGAGCACCAGGCCCAAAATATTGCCGCTGACCGAAAAGAAGAAATAATTATTTTCACCAAAAAATTGGCGGATTTTGGCATTAGTTTTCAGGAATTGGTCCAGGTATCTCCTAAACATGAGGATGCCCGCATCAGAGCCATGGAAGTGGCCGGAATAATTGCAAATAATGCCGATTTGGCTGCACACCTGTTAAGCAAAAGAGAACTGCCCCTGAAGCAGTTGGAAAAATCAGTTGATATCAGCCGCAAAACATTGGAAAGACAGCGAAAGTATATTATCGCCATTACGCTGATTCTGATGAATGACTTTGAATATCTGAGAGAATATATTACAAAGGCTCTCTAAAGAGAATACATTGCCACAGCTCTCTAGAGGCAATACTAGGCAAAAGCTCGGGAAAGTCTGAAATCTACAAGGAAGGAGGGGACGATATGGAAAGGGTAACAGGGGTTGTCATGGAGACCGAAAGGAACCATGTGGTTTTAATTACCCCCAAAGGTGAGTTTAAACGTATCAGAGTTACCGGAAAATTACCTGGAATTGGCGAGGAAGTTCAAATTCCGGTAGCCCGGAAGCGTTTCTTTAATTTGCCCAGAGCCAGTTGGGCAGCGGTTGCTGCGGCTGTTATCCTGTTATTAACAGCAAGTCCCCTGCTGACTGTGATGAACCAGCCTCCGGAATTTGCCACCGCTTATGTATCTATTGATATTGGTCCAAGCATAGAGTTAACCAGAAGCAACCGGGAGAATGTTCTGGAAGCACATGCCTACAATTCCGAAGGCAGGGAAATTCTCGAAAGGCTTAACCTGAAGGGTATGAAAATTGATGAAGCAGTTACCTCCATTACCAGGGAGGCTGTGGAACTGGGTTACATCCAAAATGTTGACGGAAATTCGGTCCTGATAAGTGTTGCCCCTCTGCCTGATTCAGGGTTGGAAAAGGATGCTATCGAAAAAGCAGTTCTGGCATCTGCCAATAATGTCCTTACAGACAGTAAGATTAACAGTGAAGTCAAAACTATCAGTGTGCCTTCCGATATCAGGGAAAGTGCCCGGGTTAAAGGGATGTCTACCGGCAAGTATGCCCTTCTTATTGAGGCTGTCAATGAAGGCTTGACGGTTACTGAAGAAGAGATGAAACAAAATAGCATTGACGAAGTAATCTCACAGGCGGGCGGCCAGACGGAGATGATTATCGGAATGGCCCAGACTGAGGAACAGTTTGGAATCAAGGAGCAAAGATATATTGCCCTTGCCAGCGCCAAAAAAGGAAATGATGATACCCGTTCCGGTATTGGTGATATAAGGCCGTCGACCGGTAAAACAGATACAGGGTCTGATACGGAAAAAACCGATGGTAAGATAAGATATATTGATCCAATCAGAAGGAACGATACTCTGAAACCGGGCGTTGCAGTGACAACTGTTCCCGGCAGTCAGGGGGCAGGCAGTCAGCAGCCGGGGACACCGCAAAACGGCGCTGCTACACCGGCAGCCGGTCCGGTTGAAGATCCCAACAATGTTAATGAAAGTATTTATGAAAACACCAGGGATAATTACATGGGGCCTGAACTTCCCTGGGAAATTACCGGGACAGATGAACCGATGTACATCCTGCGCCCCAAATTTTAATCCAAAAAGTACAGGGCTGTCTCCACATAACGGAGGCAGCCTATTTATTTTCCCCCATAGCAGGAAACTGAGCTGATTTTGTCGAAATGCCTTAGTTATACTGCATTGGGGAGGGAATTCATACTTGGCGGATTTAAAGAGATTAACCGGAAAAATACATATATTATTAACTGCTGCGGTACTGATGGTATTGCTGCCGGCTGTATCTTCCCAGGCCCAGATTCCGGGTAAGGTCAGAGTGGGCATCATCACATCAAATACCGGGTCTGCGTACCGCAATGCGGCTTCAATCACATTTTCAGTCAAGGGAAACTACCAGATTGTTGACCTTGCCGCCATCCCGGGGGATGAAGTGATCGGAACACCGGCAGAAGGTGAGCAGTGGCAGGTTTATTACCTTCCCAGCGGGGTGCAGGTTTATAAAAATGGGGAGGCACAGAAAATAACCACAGGCGCTGTTATGGTCAGGGAAGTTACCCACAGCTCTGATAACAGGGTATTACTTTCAGGATACGCAAACCTGGAAGACGCCGGTACAAATCTTGGCAAATGGTATCGGGGTAATATGGAATTCCGCAACTCCGGCAGCGCTGTCACAGCGATCAATGACCTCCCCATGGATGAATACCTCTATGGTGTTGTGCCCCGGGAGATGAGTAATAGCTGGCCGCTGGAAGCATTAAAGGCACAGGCGATTGCGGCACGTACCTATACTGTGGCCAATTATAACAAGCGTATTGTGGAAGGGTTTAATGTTCTGGATACTCCCAGCGATCAGGCTTATGGCGGCTTTAACAGCGAGGGGGCCAATGCCGCCAAGGCTGTGAATGAGACTTCGGAGAAAATAATTGTATATAACGAAAGACCGATCAGCGCAGTTTATCACTCTACCAGCGGGGGTCATACTGAGGATAATGAAAATGTGTGGGGCACCGATCCTGTCCCTTACCTGAGGGGCAAACCTGACCCGTACAGCGCTGTTCACGGTTATGCCAACTGGACATTTACCGCTTCTCTGGATGAGGTCAGGAACCGGGTTATCCAGGCCGGACAGCAGATAGGTCCGATTAGCTCCTTTAAGCTGGACAAGTTTCCTTCCGGGCGGGTGGACTCTGTAATGATAACAGATATAAACGGTAATACTATTACCATGACCGGGACCCGTTTCGGGCAGATGTTTAACCCCAGTTTTTATACGTATATAAGCAGCTCCAATTTCATGAGCCGGTTTTTTGATGTTAGGACAGACCAGGTTACCAAACCCAGTTATTCTGTGTTAAACGGCTCGGGACAGCAGGCCTCGGTTGAGGGAACAAAGCTTTACGGGGTAAGCGAAGATGGCGCTGCTGCGATCCTTAATCAAACCAGTGCAGAATTTTATGCTGTTGATGCCAATAGTACTTCAGCCTACAATAAGTCGGCCACCGGGATGGTGGTGTTTGAAGGCCACGGCTGGGGCCATGGTGTTGGGATGTCCCAGTGGGGAGCCTATGAAATGGCTCAGCAGGGCAAGAATCACCTGGATATTTTGGCTTTTTATTATACGGGAGTGCAAGTTACTGACGATTATGATGGCTGATAAGCAGCCTGCTATAATGATTTGATAATTAGCTGCGCAAATGAATGCCGGTTTCCGGGAGTCAGCCGGAACCGGCATTATGTATCAGAACATTAGAAATGGCCTATTATAAAGGAGACAGAAGTGTGAAGCTATCCGAATTTGATTATTACCTTCCTGAGGAGTTGATTGCCCAGGAACCTGCCGAATCAAGGGATAAATCCAGGCTCCTGGTTTTGCACCGGGATACCGGCGCCATAGAACACAGGCGGTTTACTGACTGTATTGAGTATTTCAGACCGGGAGATGTATTGGTACTGAATAATACCCGGGTTATTCCCGCAAGACTGATAGGTGTCAAGGAAGGGACCGGGGCCAGGATTGAGGTTGTGCTGTTAAAAAGAGCTGCTTTAAATACATGGGAGACCCTGGTAAAACCGGGGAAAAGGGTCCGGCCCGGGACCAGGATTGTTTTTGGCGACGGCATGCTGGCAGCCGAAGCTGTCGGCAGTACCGACGCCGGAGGCCGTGTGCTGTGCTTTAGCTATGACGGCGTATTTGAAGACATCCTTGACCGGCTCGGGCAGATGCCCCTCCCCCCGTACATCAGGAAAGAGCTTCATGACCGGGAAAGGTATCAGACAGTTTATGCTAGAGTCCCCGGGTCGGCAGCTGCCCCTACTGCGGGACTTCATTTCACCCCGGAACTCCTGGAGAGAATTGCGGGCTCGGGTATTGAGAAGGCCGAATTGCTGCTCCATGTGGGCCTGGGAACTTTCAGACCGGTTAAAACCGAGAATATCCTGGAACATAAAATGCACGCGGAATATTATGAAATGAGTCCGGAAGCTGCGACTGCGGTCAACAGGGCTAAAAAGGAAGGGGGCCGTGTGATCTCAGTAGGGACAACCTCTGCCAGGACCCTGGAAACAGCTGCCGGTGATAATGGCATGGTCACTCCGGGCAGCGGGTGGACGGATATTTTCATCTACCCCGGTTACCGGTTTAAGGCTGTCGATATGCTGATTACAAATTTTCACCTTCCCAAATCAACCCTCCTGATGCTGGTTGCTGCATTTGCGGGCCGGGAAAAGGTATTGGAGGCTTACCGGCAGGCAGTTTCTCAAAGGTATCGTTTTTTCAGTTTTGGTGATGCTATGCTGATATTATAATAGATTGGTCATTGCTGAATTGATAAGAAGTGCTCGGACACCTTCTTGACAATATATCAATATTTCGATAAGATTTGAGTATGATAAATATGGAGGTGGATGAAATGCCAACCATTAGACCAAGTTCAGACTTAAGAAACAGCTATAATGAAATTTCGGAGTTTTGCCATAAATACAATGAGCCTGTATATATCACGAAGAATGGTTCCGGGGACCTTGCGGTTATGAGCATTGAGACATATGAAAGGCTTGTTGGAAAATTTGAGTTGTACGCCTTGCTTGAAAAGGGATTGGATGATATTGAAAATAGCCGTGTGAAACCTGCGCGGGAAGTGTTTGCAAGGATAGAAGGCAGGTTAAGGAAATGAAGACATATTGTCTGGTTATCGCAGAAGCTGCCGAAGCTGACCTTGATAGAATTGCAGACTATATTTCCTGTGAGCTAAAAGAGCCTATTACGGCGTTGAAACAGCTGGAAAGAATAGAGGCGGCTATGATGGCTTTGGAAGAACTTCCGGAACGTCATAGCCTCGTCCAAGATAAATATCTGGCGGCAAAAGGAATGCGAAAGCTGCCGATTGATAATTACCTGTTATTCTATACCGTGAATAAAAGTAAAAACACAATCAACATCGTCCGTGTTCTGCATGGAAGACGTGACTGGGAGAGTATAGTATAGTTTGCCTTTATTATGCAGTTTTGCTATAATGGACAAATAGAAGGTGGCATGGTATTTTGGCAGTAAGATATGAATTGATAAAAGAATGTAAACGAACCGGAGCGCGCCTGGGAAGGCTGCAAACTCCACACGGAATTATTGAAACTCCTGTGTTTATGCCTGTGGGTACCCAGGCTACTGTTAAGGCGATGACTCCAGAAGAGCTCAAGGAACTTAAGGCTGAAATAATCCTCAGTAATACATATCACCTTTATCTGAGGCCCGGTGAGGATCTCATCAGAGAGGCCGGGGGGCTGCACCGGTTTATGAACTGGGACAGGCCGATACTTACCGACAGCGGGGGATTTCAGGTATTCAGCCTGGGACCGCTGCGGAAAGTAGCTGAGGATGGGGTGACTTTTAAATCCCATATTGACGGTTCGACCCATTTTATGAGTCCCGAGCGGGCTACCCAGGTACAAATGGCTCTGGGCTCAGATATCGCAATGGCTTTTGATGAGTGTGCCCCATATCCCAGTACCAGGGAATATACCGAAGCAGCCCTTGAGCGTACCACTCGCTGGGCGGCACGGTGTAAGGAGGCTCATCACCATGAAGCTCAGGCCCTGTTTGCCATTGTCCAGGGGGGGATGTATGCAGACCTTCGGGAGCGGAGCGTCAGGGAGCTGACGGCAATGGATTTCCCCGGCTATGGAATCGGGGGCTTGAGTGTGGGTGAGCCAAAGCCGCTGATGTATGAAATGCTGGAATGCACGGTACCCCTGCTTCCTGCAGGCAAACCGCGGTATCTGATGGGGGTCGGTTCACCTGACTGCCTGATTGAAGGTGTGATTCGTGGTGTTGATATGTTTGACTGTGTCCTGCCCACGCGCATTGCCAGGAATGGAACAGTGATGACCTCACATGGCAGGCTGGTAGTGAGAAATGCAAACAACGCCCGGGATTTTCGCCCTCTTGATGAGGAATGCTCGTGTTATACCTGCCGCAACTATACCAGGGCTTACATCAGGCATCTTTTTAAGGCAGATGAAATTCTGGGCTTGCGGCTGACTACCATCCATAACCTGCATTTCCTGCTGAACCTGATGAAGGATATCAGGGCGGCGATTGCCGGTGATTACCTCCCTGAATTGAGGGACAGATTTTTTGCCAAATACGGCTATGAGCAGGCGAAGGAATATAATTAGCATAACTTACAGTAAAGGGGGGAAACAACTATGGAACAGTACGGCACCACGATAATATATTTCGCAGTCCTGGCGGCCATATTCTATTTTATGCTGATTCGTCCTCAGCAGCAGAGGAAGAAACAGCACCTGCAGACTGTCGAAAGTCTTGAACCGAATGTGAAGGTTACTACCATTGGAGGTATTATCGGTACAGTGGTAAAAGTCAAGGAAAAAACTATCATTCTTAAAGTAGCAGATAATGTAAATATTGAACTGCTGAAATCATCTGTTGCTTACCTGGGTGAAGCAGAATAAGTTAAGCTGAAAAAGGGCGGGAAGAGACCTGCCCCTTTTTTTTGCCGCGGAACAGATTATCATGAACATAAAAAAAGTAAACAGTACCCAAAAGGTATTTTATCGATTAAAATAGAAATAAATAATAGAAATAAATAACATAAGCAAAAAGAAACAGCTTTATTTTTGGGGTAAGGCACCCAAAGGGAGGACAACATGATAACTCTTGATGACATAAAAAAGGACCCCATAGTTGACACCTGTATCCGAAAGGGTAATGAATATCTTGGTGTGATGGGATTTACCGAACATGGGTACAGGCATATTAATTTAATCTCCCGGATTTCGCGGAACATCCTGGAACGGCTCAATTATCCTCAGAGGGAAGTTGAGCTGGCGGCAATTGCCGGGTATATGCATGATATCGGCAATGTCATCAGCCGTTATGACCACGGTCAGTCGGGTGCCACTCTGGCTTTTCATGTCCTGTCCAAGATGGGCATGTCTCCCGAAGAAATTGCCATGGTCATCTCAGCAATCGGAAACCATGAAGAAGAATACGGGCATCCGGTTAACAGTGTGGCCGCAGCCCTAATCCTTGCCGATAAATCGGATGTGCACCGGTCCAGGGTAAGGAATCAGGATTTTGCTACATTTGATATTCATGACCGGGTCAATTATGCTGTGGAACATTCATTCCTCAGGGTTACCGGTGAAACCAGGAAAATTACCATGGAACTAACCATTGATATCCAAATATGTCCTGTAATGGAGTATTTCGAAATATTTCTCAGCAGGATGGTGTTATGCCGCCGGGCTGCTGACTTCCTGAACAGCCGTTTTGCCCTGGAAATCAATGGCGCCAAGCTGCTGTAACCTTGAATTCACATTCATTGACAAGCATTTTGGGCGGGTATATAATATACCGTGGGGGTTTTGTGGGAGTGTGTTCCGCACAATTGAACTAAGGAGGAAACGTTCATAATGAAGGGCAGAAGTCTTGCAATACTTTTAATTATTTTTCTTGTTGTAGGAGTGGGCGGATATTTGCTGGTCAGGTATCAGGTTTTACAGAAAAACATCAACCTGGGGCTTGACCTGCAGGGTGGGGTGCATGTCGTTCTCGAGGCCGTAGACACTCCCGAAGCTCCGGTGCAGCCGGACTCCATTGATAGGGTGAAAGTTGTCATCGAAAACCGGGTAAACCAGACAGGGCTTAAGGAGCCTATGATCCAGAAGGAAGGTTCCCGCAGGCTGATTGTGGAACTTCCGGGGGTCAAGAATACCCAGGAAGCCATTGACATGATCGGACGGACAGCACAGCTCACGTTTGTTACCGCTGACGGCAAGGTTGTTCTCAAGGGTCAGGATCTGAAGGATGCCACGGCAGCCATCAGACCAACAGATAATGAGCCATATGTGGCCATGCGGTTTAATGCTGAAGGGCAGAAGAAGTTTTCTCAAATTACCACCGAGCTTGTCCGCAAGTATCCCAACCCCGATGACCCTAACAGAGTTATTTCCATAGTTTTGGATGAAGAAGTACTGACGAGTCCTTATGTAAAAGAACCTATTACTACCGGTGATGCCGAGATTTCCGGCGGCTATGAGACTCTTGAGGATGCCAACGAGATTGCCATCCTGCTGCGCTCCGGAGCTTTGCCGGTTAAGCTGGATAAGGTAGCCGTGCAGAGCGTGGGACCGACTCTTGGCGTTGATTCCCTGCAGAAATCAACCAAGGCGGGGATAATAGGCGTTGCCGCCATCCTGATTTTTATGATAGCTTTTTATCGCCTGCCGGGTTTACTGGCTAATATTTCCCTGATTATTTACATGTTTCTGGTTCTTGGGATTCTAGCTGCCTTGAATGCCACCCTTACCCTTCCGGGGATTGCGGGTTTTCTCCTGTCGATCGGGATGGCTGTTGATGCCAATATTATAATTTTTGAGCGTGTCAAGGATGAACTCAGGGAGGGGAATTCACTGCGCAGGGCAATTGAATCAGGCTTTTCCAGGGCCTTTACCACAATTTTTGATGCCAATACCACGACACTGATTGCGGCTGCTATATTGTATTTCCTGGGTACAGGAGCTATCAGGGGCTTTGCGATTACGCTGAGTATCGGTATTCTTGCCAGTATGTTTACAGCGATTACCTTTACGCGTTGGCTGCTGAGGCTTACCGTGAACACCGGAATCAAAAATACCAAGCTCTTTGGGGCCTAGGAGGTGCATTGTAATGGATATAGTAGGAAGACGTAAGATATGGTTTGCCATTTCACTCCTGGTAATTATCCCGGGGCTGATCAGCATGGCATTCAAATGGGTTACTCTGGGTTCGCCCCTGAACCTTGGGATTGAGTTTACCGGTGGTAACCTGATTAACATTGAGTTTAAAAGTGATGTTACCGTTGCCCAGTTAAGGGATGTCTTAAAAGAAGTTGGTCTGGAGAAGAGCAGTATCCAGATGTCCGGCAGCCGGGCTGCAATTATCAGGACTGTAGTTCTTGATGATAAGAAACAGGCCGATTTGATGTCTCTATTGAAGGAAAAAATCGGTCCCTATGATGAAGAGAAGCTGAGTATCAGCAAGATAGGACCCACCATCGGGAAGGAATTAACCCGGAATGCTATTTTGGCGCTGTTAATCGCAGCTGCGCTGATGGTTGCCTATATTTCCTACAGGTTTGAATTCAGATTCGGGATATCGGCAATTGTTGCTTTGCTTCATGACGTTTTTATCACCCTGGGGCTCTTTTCAATATTCTGGTGGGAGGTTGACAGTACCTTTGTGGCGGCTATTCTGACAATTATCGGTTATTCCATTAATGATACCATTGTTATTTTTGACCGCATCAGGGAAAACCTGAATAAGCGGAAAAAGGGAGAAGACCTGGAGCAGATGGTCAACAAAAGTATTCTGCAGACACTGGTCAGGTCAATAAATACCGTATTGACAGTTGTCTTCATTCTTTTGGCCCTGCTGGTTTACGGCGGAGCCACCATCAAGATTTTCACCCTGGCGCTCCTGATTGGGGTGGTCAGCGGGGCTTATTCATCAATCTTTAATGCCAGCCCGATGTGGGTTATGCTGAAAGGGATGGAGAAGGGCAGAGCATAGAGGTTGTAGAAGCAAATTGATTCAATGGGGGCTCCCATAATTAAAAGGGGGCCTCTTTAAATTTAGATTATGCAAGGAAGTGACAGATATATCCCTCCAGGATGGCTACAACTCAGCTTGTTACCGGCTCCCGCTAAAGCGGGTGGCCGACAAGCTGATGTCAGACTCATCCTTCCGGAATACATCTGCCACTTCCTACATTAATGTTCCAAATTAAAACAAGCGCCACATTTAATTACGGGAGTGAAACAAAGCATCTTCTTCTGCTTCTTAAACAAGAAATTGCGATAAACTTAAAAAGGAAATTGCGAGAAAAGGTAGAATAATTAAAAAAAACCGTTAAGGGGGTTTGCCTGTTGCAGATTTATCTGGTACTGGCTCTGTTATTCTCCATTGGTGTGGCCGTTTTTGCGGTACAGAATGCTTCCCGGGTTGAGATTACATTGTTTTTCTGGCAGTTGAAGAATATCTCACTGGTTGTGGTCATCTTTGGCTCAGCGTTGATTGGAGCATTGGCAGCCGGGCTTTTTGGAGTGGTTAAACAGCTAAAACTCAGGAAGATGTTAAAACAGTATAAATCTCAGGCGGAAACTCTGGAGACGGAAGTCGGGTTCCTGCAGCGAAAGCTGAATGACCTGCAAAGTAACGGTACAGGTCAGGAATCAGAGGAAAGCGGTAATCAATAGAAATGGTGAAAAAGGGCTGGGGGAATCAATTTCTCAAGCCATTTTTCATTTTGAGTATCAGGACCAATATCACAATAAAATTTTGGCGGAGCTGAGAGTGAGTGACAAAAAATATTTCTCAACAGGGTCCGGGAGTTGCCCGGAATTGGCGTATCCCAAAACCAAATGCGGCACTAATGGATATATTTTCTTTGAAACTGGGTATATCAAGGGTGGTTGCCCAGATCCTGATTAACAGGGGGATCACCACAACTGCAGAAGCACGAAACTTCCTGTCAGGGAAAACAGAGCTGCTGAATGCCCCGTTGTTGATGAAGGATATGGAAAAAGCTGTGGACAGAATACGCCGTGCTGTGGCTAACAGCGAAAAAATACGTATTTTCGGAGATTACGATGTTGACGGGGTTACCAGTACTGCTGTGCTGCTAAAAGCGCTGCAAAGGATAGGCGCTGCAGCCGATTATTACATACCTGTAAGGCTGACCGAAGGTTATGGCATGAATCAGGAAGCGGTGAGGGCCGCAGGCAGGGACGGAGTTAATCTGATAATTACAGTTGACAGCGGAATTTCTGCCCTTGCAGAGGTCGGGTTGGCCAACATTCTGGGCATAGATGTTATTATTACAGACCATCATGAACCACCGGCAGAACTGCCGGTGGCATCTGCCGTAATCAATCCCAAGCAGGCTGATTGTCCTTACCCCTTTAAGGACCTGGCAGGAGTTGGGGTGGCCTTTAAGCTTGGACAGTGTCTGCTTGAAGAGACAGACCTGGGGGAATTAAGGGAAATGGCAGAACTTCTCAGTCTGGGTACTATTGCCGATATAGTGCCATTAAAGGGCGAGAACAGGGTCTTTGTAAAGGAAGGGCTTAAATTCCTGGGCAGTACGGTAAATATAGGGCTGCGGGCCCTTATGGAGGAGTGCGGCATAGACCCTGCTAATGTGAGTACACGTCAGGTTGCTTACCAGATGGCGCCAAGAATCAATGCCGCCGGAAGGCTTGGTGATGCCGCTATCTGTGTCAGGCTCCTGCTCAGCGAGGATGAGGCAGAAGCGAAGGCGCTGGCGGCGGAGCTGTGTTCATTAAATGTGAGAAGACAGAACGTTGAGGCCGGGATTTATGCGGAGGCTCTGGAAATGATACAGGGTGGCGTACCGGGTGGCGGCATTGACCTCGACAGGGATAAGGTCATAGTCCTGGCAAAAGAGGGCTGGCACCTGGGGGTTATTGGGATCGTGGCCTCCAAACTGGTGCAGGATTTTTACAGGCCGGTAGTCCTTCTCGGCATTGATGGCGAAACTGCCAAGGGATCAGCCAGAAGTATCCCCCCATTTAACATTTTTGAGGCCTTTAGGGCCGGCCAGGATTACCTGATTAGGTACGGCGGACACAGTCAGGCCGCAGGGCTGACCCTGGCTGCGGAAAACATTGCCGGATTTAGGGAGGCGGTTAACCGCCATGCCTCTCAGCTGATAACGGAAGATGATCTGGTTCCGGAGGTGTTTATTGACACTGAAGTGGAACTGAGTGAACTTGATATTAAATTATTCTGTCAGTTGGAGATGCTGGCTCCATATGGGTGCCAGAACCCTGACCCGGTCCTGGCCTGCCGCAATGCAGGGGTGCTCGATTACCGCAAGGTCGGCTCAGATGGGTCTCATCTCAAACTAAGGGTTACCGATAACAAGCTGGTAATGGATGGGATAGGATTTAACCTTGGTGCTCAGGGAGCAATTCTGGAGGATGACGAATGTTTTGATTTGGTCTTTGCCCTGGAAAAAAACGAATGGAACGGGAGGACACGTCTTCAACTGAATGTCAAGGACATCAGGCCTGCCCGGCAGGCTGCCGGAAGTGACAGCCAGGTTTCTGCCGGAAGTGGCAGCCTGGGTTCTGTGGAGGAAGACTCCGAGAGCCAAAATAATTTTATTGATGAGCTGTTTCGGGACGCGGTTTCATCCCTGACTGATGATTATTATAGAGATATTGGCGCAAAAGAGGAATTTTACACAAAAATTGCCGGGGTTACCTTTGGCAACCGTCAGGAAGTGGCAGCCCACCTCGTAGAAGGACAGCGGCTGTACCTGGTCAGGGAACCGGATAACCCGCATGATGCTAATGCCATCAGGGTGGAGACTGTTTCAGGTGTCCAGGCCGGGTATCTGAATGCGCGGCTGGCCAGGCATTTTGCCCCCCTGTTGGACCGCGGGGAACGGTATGATATCTATGTATCCCAGGTGACCGGTGGTGAAGACAGGAATTATGGTGTCAATATCATCATCCAAAAGACCAGGGAAGAAGCAAGGGAACAATTGACGGAAAAACTTGCCTCTATGAGGGAGGAACTGTCTGCTCTGGATGACGAAAAACTGCTGGACAGGATCAGGCAGGCTCTGCTGGGTGAGTGGCCTTACCGGGACAAACAAAAAGAGGCTGTCAGATATCTGTTGCAGGGCTGTAACACCCTGGCTATTTTTGGAACCGGGCGGGGCAAGTCGGCGGTATTTCAGACGGCAGCCGCCTTTAAAGCGATCCGCAGCCGGGAAATTACCGTTATCGTTTATCCTTTGCGGGCTCTGGTAAATGACCAGTTCGAAAATATGTCTGTTAAATTGGAACGGCTGGGACTCCGTGTTTTTAAAGGGAATGGCTCCATATCTGAAATGGAGCGGGCACAACTTTTTGCAGCCTTAGAAGCGGAAGAGATAGATGTCTTACTAACTACTCCGGAGTTTGTCCTGCACCATATGCTGAGGCTGCAGCAGATGACCAGAAAAATGGGCCTTTTCGTGGTTGACGAAAGTCACCATATCGGAATGTCATCAATGGCTCACCGGCCGATATACAGACGCCTCGGTGAGATTGCCGCTTCTCTGGGCAGTCCTCCGGTCCTGGCTGTTACGGCAACCGCCGATGAGGAGGTTGCCGGAGAAATTATCCATACCCTTGGGGTGGCAAAGGTCGTCATTGACCCACACGTCAGGACTAACCTGCTGCTTATCGATCAAAGGGACTGTCCTGACAAAAACAATTATCTGAAACAGGTTGTCAGTACCGGTTCCAAGTGCATTATATATGTTAACAGCAGGCTGCAGACTGTGGAGTTGGCTGCAATGCTGCGGGAATCCCTCCCGGCTAAGGCCAACAGGATTGTGTTCTATCATGCAGGGTTAAGCAGCGCCCAGAGGAATAATATTGAACGGATGTTCCGGACCGGGGAAATTACTGCCGTTGTGTCTACATCCGCTTTTGGTGAAGGGATTGACATCCCGGATATCAGGCATATTCTGGTTTTTCACCTAAATTTTAATTTTACCGAGTTTAACCAACAGTGCGGCAGATGCGGCCGGGACGGTGAAAAGGCACAAATTCACCTGCTCTGCGGGAAACGGGATGCGGCCATCAACAGTTTTATTCTGGATGCATCCTCACCTGACAGGGATACTTTGGCCAAGCTTTTTGTGGTTCTCCGGGAATTGGCGGAAAAGTCACAACCTGTAAACGCATCAAATGAAGAAATAGCCGGAAGGTTAAAAGATGCCGGGATAAAATTTGCCAGGCCAAACCTGGTCTCAGCCTGCCTGGGAATCCTGGAGGAATTGAGGCTTATCCGGAGGGAGTCGGTGGGAAGGGCCAGGGAAATATACCTGGAATCGGTTCCGAATAAAAAAGTTGCTTTAGAATCATCACTCAGATTTCTGGAAGGACAGGAAGAAAAACAGGCTTTTCAGGAATTCGAGGAGGGTTTTCTTACGGCATCATCAGATGAATTGCTGTGCTTGATTAACAGGCCCATTTACCCGGAAAAATACCTGGATATCCATTATCCACCGGAGAATAAATGTGATATAATTATTAACTAAGGTGTTTTTTTAATGCCATTTTAATATATTGGCGCTTCATACATTCGAGGGTTTGAATTAAGGAAGGTGCTTTTGTGAAATTCCGCCAGTTGATTGCAGAAATACAAAAATATACCCCATATGTCGATATAGAGCTCATCAGAAAGGCATATGTCTTTGCCAAGGATGCTCATCAGGGGCAGACCCGGATTTCGGGGGAGGCCTATATAAATCATCCCCTTAATGTGGCCTTTATCCTGGCGAAGCTGGAGCTTGATGTAGTCACCATTGCAGCCGGGCTGCTGCATGATGTGGTGGAGGATACCGGCATTACACTGGAGAATATTGAAGAGGATTTTGGCTCTGAGGTCGCCCTTCTGGTTGATGGGGTTACCAAATTGAGCCGTATCGAATACAAGACTAAAATGGAGCAGCAGGTGGAAAACCTCCGCAAGATGTTCCTGGCAATGGCAAAAGACATCCGTGTCATTATGATAAAGCTTGCCGACAGACTGCACAACATGAGAACCCTTAAGTATATGAGAGAAGACAAGCAGAAGGAAATCGCTTTTGAGACCCTTGAAATATATGCTCCCCTGGCACACCGCCTGGGAATCTATAAGCTTAAGTGGGAGTTGGAAGACCTTTCGTTTCGTTTTCTGAACCCGGATAATTATTATGACCTTGTTGATGGAATTGCTAAAAAGCGCGCCGTAAGGGAAGCGTTCATCAGTAATGTTATCAGGGAATTAAAGGATAAACTGGAAGCGGTGGGTGTAGAGGCCGAGATTCAGGGAAGGCCGAAGAATTTCTACAGCATTTATAAGAAAATGGAAGAACAGAATAAGGAACTGAGCCAGATTTATGACCTGATGGCCATCAGGGTGCTGGTGGAAAGTGTCAAGGACTGTTATGGTGCCCTTGGCATGATCCATACCCTCTGGAAGCCGGTACCGGGCAGGTTCAAAGACTATATAGCCATGCCCAAGTCAAACATGTACCAGTCCCTGCACACCACTGTTATCGGGCCCCAGGGGGAACCCCTGGAAATACAGATCAGGACCTGGGAGATGCACAGGACTTCCGAGTACGGTATTGCTGCTCATTGGCGCTATAAAGAGGGGACCGGCAAGGATGAGGATTTTGAACATAAGCTGTCATGGCTGCGCCAACTGCTGGAATGGCAGACAGACATGGGTGATGCCAGGGAATTTATGGAGACTCTCAAGATTGACCTCTTTTCCGACACTGTCTTTGTTTTTACTCCCAAAGGGGATGTAGTAGAGCTGCCGCGGGATGCTGTGCCCATTGATTTTGCGTACAGGATACACACCCAGGTTGGACACCGTTGTGTAGGGGCCAAGGTTAACGGTAAACTGGTACCCCTGGACTACAAGCTCAAGAATGGTGATATTGTTGAAATTGTAACCACCAAACAGGCTAACGGACCCAGCAGAGACTGGCTGAACCTGGTGCAGACTTCAGAGGCCAGGACTAAGATCAGGGCCTGGTTTAAGAAGGAGAACAGGGATGAAAACATCATTAAGGGCAAAGATATACTTGAAAAGGAAGTCAAGAAGCTGGGTTATGACGAACCGGCTGAAATTATCAAGACTGACCAGTTAAACAAAATAGCCAGGAAATTGAACTTTGTGACCACTGATGACCTGTATTGTGCTATCGGAATGGGTGTGGTAACACCACAGCAAATCATTACAAGGGTCAAGGATGATACCAAAAAAGAAAAGGTTCTCAGCATAGAGGATTTTGTCAGTAAAGAACCCCGGAAGAGAAGCCAGAAGCCGGGTAGTGGTGTTATTGTTAAGGGTGAAGAGGATGTCCTGGTCCGCCTGGCGAGATGCTGCAACCCGGTTCCGGGAGACCCCATTGTCGGGTATATAACCAGGGGCCGGGGGGTCTCGGTACACCGTAAGGACTGCCGTAATGTGGTGGTCTACGGCCTGGGGGAAGATGAACGGATGATTGAGGTAGCCTGGGATAACACCGATAAGGGTTCTTACCATGTCCACCTGGAGATTTCGGCTATGGACCGGGCAGGCCTGTTAAATGATGTGATGACAGTACTTTCAGAGATGAAAATCAGCGCCGACTGGGTCAGCGCCCGGGGTACCAAGAACCGGATGGCAACCATCGACCTGGTTCTGGAAGTCAACAGCCTGGAACAGTTGGATTTTATAATGAGTAAAATCAGGCGAATCAAAGACCTTTATGATATTTGGAGGGTTACCCCTCGGGTATAATGACCGTCATGAATTTTGCAGATTCAGGGAGGAAGGCTATGTGAGGGCTGTGGTGCAGCGGGTAACCAAGGGCAGGGTCACTGTGGAAAATGAAGTGGTTGGGGATATTGGCCCAGGACTGGTTGTGCTCCTGGGAGTGGGCCGTGAGGATACCATAGAGGATGCCAGATACCTGGCGGAGAAGATCGCCAGGCTTCGCATATTTGAGGACCCGGAGGGTAAAATGAATGTATCGGTCCTGGATACCGGAGGAGCGGTATTGGCCGTATCCCAGTTTACCCTGATGGGGGACTGCCGCAAGGGCCGCAGGCCGAGCTTCTCGGAGGCGGCTGCCGCGTCACCCGCAGAACGCCTGTATGAGGATTTTGTGGCCAGTCTTAGGGAAGCCGGCGTCCCGGTAAATACCGGCCGGTTTCAGACGACAATGCTGGTTGAAATACATAACCATGGTCCGGTTACCATGCTTTTGGATAGTAAGAAGGTGTTTTAAGAAATGATTCGCAGGCTCTGGGAAATGACCGGCAATGAAATATGGCGAGTTATTGTACTGATTTTCCGCAGTGCCGCCGGAGAATTCTAACCTTGTTCCTGGCGAAGCCACAGACTAAACCGCCAATTCGCCATCCGTGGCTCAGTGGCGGCTCCGCCATCTATGGCTCCGGTCTGTGGCTTCGCTCAGCGGAACTGCGGTAACCTTTCTTACGGCGGCCCTGCAAGGAAAATCTTGTACAACACCTCACCATATTTCACGGTCATTTCCAGAGCCGCTGCGAATCATTTCTTAAGCTACTCGCTGAATGAAAAAGGAAAGCCATGATATACAGGAAAAGAAGGAGGACGGTTGCATGATAATCAAAGGTATCCCGGTAGGATTTATGGGGGCGAACTGTTATGTTGTCGGTTGTGAAAAGACCAAAGAAGCTGTGGTAATAGACCCCGGAGGCGATGTGGCCAAGATCCGGTTATATCTTGATGAACAGGGATTTACCCTCAAGTATATCATTGATACCCATGGACATATTGACCATATTGCCGGAAATGATGAACTACGGGAGGCTACAGGCGCTAAGATAATGATTCATGAGGCAGATGCCGCTATGCTGGGGGATGCTAAGCAGAACCTGGCAGCTTTTATGGGTTTTGCCAAGACCTTCGATTCTGCTGATGAACTGTTGACAGATGGTGATACTATCGAATTTGGAGAAATAAAGCTGGAAGTCCTGCATACGCCGGGACATACCAGGGGCGGTATCAGCCTGAAGACTGAAGGGGCGGTCTTTACCGGTGACACCCTGTTTAACGGTTCTATCGGGAGGACAGATTTCCCGGGAGGGGATTTTGATACCATAATTAACTCCATCAAGACAAAGATACTCGCCCTGCCTGACGATACTGAGGTTTATCCGGGACATATGGGCCAATCCACGATAGGGACAGAACGCCGGTGTAACCCGTTTTTAAGGTAACACTATAGTGATGAAAACGATAAAAACGATAAAAACGATGAAAACGATAAAACCGGTAAAAAGATTTATAAGTACATTGATTTGCATGATTTGGATATCCTCAATAATAACTCCGGTATGGGCGGCAGATTCACCTAATTACACAGTTGAGATTCCCTGCCGGTTTGATGGGAATGCCGGTCAATTTCATGGAGGCTTGGCTGTAGTACAGAATGGCGGGAAATACGGTGTTATTAACACAATGGGTAATGTGGTCATAGATTTTGTATATGATAATCTTTTCTATAATTTCCCTGATGCTGCCAAACCCGTTCCCGGTAATTATCTAATTGCTGTACAGAATCAAAAATGGGGAGTTATTGATAATTCGGGGAAGCCGCTGATTCCCTGTATCTATGACTCTATTAGTATAACCGGCACTGGTTTCGCGATTGTGGGCAAGGGTCGGACGGTGCGCCCGGGTCCAGGGTCAATTGACGGTGTTTGGGGCATATTTGATTTGAATACGGGTCAGCAGGTCCTGCCGGTTATGTACGCAAACATTATGCCGATCAAAGATTCATTAACTTTTAGTGTGTTTTTGGGCAGCAAAGCAGGACTGGTCAATAGTTCGGGTGACTTTGTGGTGGCGCTTCAATATGATAACATTTCATCATCAGATGACGGTAAACTGTTTACCGTCCTTCAGGCCAATGAAGTAGGTGTGCGGTTATTAATCAAAATGGTAAAGTGGTACTGCCGCTCGATAGGTATGGTAATGTAAATCTATGGGATAATACCGGAAGCATTTTGGTTGTATCAGCAGTTACTGGCAGATGGGGGCTGAAAGACCGCAGCGGAAGGACTGTTCTGCCTTGTGAATATTGGAGTATTGGGCCTGTGAACGATAATTATATCACAGCAAATAACGAAAAAGGATATGCTGTGTTTAATAAAGACGGAGATATAGTTGTCCCATTCGGGGAATTTGAGTATATAGGATACCGTATCAGTGAAAGCATGGTGGACGTAAGAAAGAACGGTTTAATTGGATACATAAGCCTTCCAGAGTACGTGGAACAGCCTGAATCCTGGGCTCAGTCTGAGGTGGAACGTGCTATTGCTGTCGGACTTGTTCCTGAAGATATGCGTAAAGATTACCGGGATGATATCTCCAGGGCTGATTTTTGCCGTCTTGCAATTAATCTTATTGAAATTAAAACGGGGATGAAAGCTGATGTATTTATGAATACCCGTGGTATGTCAAAGCGGGTATCTGCACCAATTACATTTACCGATACAACCGAACCGGTTATTTTAGCGGCCGGCCGTCTGGGCATTGTAAACGGAGTGGGAAACAACAGGTTTAATCCTACAGGAACAATAACCAGGCAGGATGCTGCAGTGATGCTGCAGAGGACAGCAAAAGTGCTTGATTTTACCGAGCCTCCGGGTGATCCAAAGGTATTTTCCGACAGCGGTAACTTCTCCGATTATGCTGTCGAAGCAATAGACTTTGTTTCCACAGCAGCCGATAAAGAAACCGGAAATTCAGTTATGGCCGGTACGGGAAATGACAATTTTTCACCTTTTAGCCCGTACACCAGACAACAGGCATATATTACAGTATTGCGATTGTTTTTGGCGGTTTGAATTTTGCCGACTAAAACCATTGCTGGGGAATTTTACCCAGATAAACATTTTCGTTTGACGGCCCGTTTTTTATCAGGGTCTGAATGTGCCTGCCGATATTAGGGTACAGGTTCAGTGAATCAAGAAGTTTTTCATCCACCCACTGAAAACCCAGCGCTGACGTTTCGGCGGCATTCACTACAGGGATGCCGCTGATGACTTCTCCGGTGAAAACACAGTGGAGGGTGGAATTTTTTTTGTCAGGCAGCACAACCTCTCCGGCAAATACCAGCTTGTCAACAGATATACTGAGCATCAGTTCTTCGTGTAACTCCCTGATAAGGGCGCGCTCCATCGTTTCGTCACCTTCTGGACTGCCTCCGGGGAGCGCAAAGACTTCTTGTCCACTGTAGTTGTATTTCAATAAGAGTATTTTGTTGTTTTGAATGATGAGGATACTTGGCCTGACATTCATGATGACTCTCCTTTACAAAAAAATATTTCACAACATATTTTCGGCACCATGACTGGATATTCCTATCATAATCCTAATCAGAGGCCAAATATTTTCCTGTGCCTGTGAGGGCATAACTTCCCTGTGGTCGGCAAAAACTATTAACCAAACAGTTTTGCGGACTAATTAACTACAGGGGGTTATGTTATGCGAAACAGGGTGTTTGTGGTGACTTTTATTGTCCTGGTGGTTGTCAGCGTAACCGCGCTAAATATATTAACAAGTGATAAAACAGGGTCCCGGGAGCATAGTTCCCTCATTCCGGGCCAGGAAAACAGCGGCGCTGCAGAGGTTTATGACCAAAAGGAAGGCTGGGGGTTTGTCAAATCCAGACAGGGGAAGCTTCCGGAGGTGACTGCTCACCAGCGTGACCTGGTGAAGAAATATGATGCCCTGTTTATGGGAGATAACAGCAAAAAACAGGTCACTCTGACCTTTGACCTTGGTTACGAAAAGGAAGGCCTGACCCCTAGAATACTAAAAATATTAAAAGAAAATAATGTCAAAGCAAGTTTTTTTGTCACCACCCACTGGATTGAAAAAGAGCCGCAATTGGCCAGGCAGCTTATCAGTGAAGGCCACATTATGGGAAATCACACCGTAAAACATAAGAGCCTGCCCACACTTTCGGATAATGAAGTGAAAGAGGAAATCCTCGGCTGGGAAAAAGTCGCTAAAGATGCCGCCGGCTATAAAATTAAGCATAAGTACATGAGACCGCCGATGGGGGAATATAGTGAGCGTACCTTGAAGCTGACCAGGGATATGGGCTACCGGACGGCATTTTGGAGTGTGGCTATCAAGGACTGGCTGCCTATGGAAGGTCCACAGGAAGCCATAAAAGGGATAACCGCTCAGCTGCATAACGGTGCAGTTGTCTTGCTGCACGGCAACTCGGAGGACGTGGTTGAGGGGCTTGACAGGATAATTAAGGAAATCAGAAAACGGGGTTATGGGATTGTACCGATATATAAAATTTAAGGGAGGACCAATACTGGTCCTCCCTCATTAGCTTCCAAACGGGTTATGACTTATCTTGGAATGGCATTCACCACAGGTTTTGCCTGTTTTGTCCGCCTTATCAGGGGTAGCCTGAACAGCGCCGATGAATGAAACCAATAACGCGGCTGTTGTGAGAAGTACTGCCAATTTCTTCATGAAAAAATACCTCCTTTTAAAAAATATGTAATAAAATAACTGCATGTTAATTTTAATTTTATGGGACAAAGAAGTCAAGGGAAGATAATGTCGAATTACAGCCAGGAGAAATGAGAGGATTACCCGGTTTTTGTAAAGTGTTTTACTGAAGAACGTGGGAATTTATTATATACTTTTAACTATACAGATGAATCAATCGATTGAGGTGATTTGGAGAGTGACCGGAAAAATCAAGTGTATGAAGGACCTGGCATTATTTGACGCCCTCAGTGAAGAAGAAAAGCAGACTGTAACTAAACTGGCCAGGGGCATCTTTTACCGGAAGGGTGATCTTATATTCTCGGAAGGTGACCCGGCTGACACTATTTATTTGGTTAGGGCCGGACGGGTTCTGCTTTATAAAATTTCAGAAGAGGGTAAGGAAATCACTCTTGATATTCTTCAGGAGGATGACATATTTGGAGAAAACACTATCTTTGAGAATGTTGATCAGAGTATGAATGCCAAGGCGATGGAAGATACCTATGTGTGTACCTGTGCCAGAGAAGATATCCCCCGTCTCCTGCAAAATCCGATGACCTCCCTCAAAATAATTAAAACCTTGGCAGACAAGCTAAACAACTATACAGAGCAAATGGCGAACATGGCTTTCAAGGATGTGAAGGGCAGGGTCATGGATGTTCTGCAGCGCCTGGCCCGGGATTACGGTCTTAATACTCCAAAAGGAGTCAAAATTGACATTCTGTTAAATCACCAGGACCTGGCCAACCTGGTAAATGCTTCCCGGGTAATGGTCACCAACACTCTCAATGACCTTAAGGGAGAGGGCCGGATTGCTGTTTTTGAACGCCGGTTTTACCTTACTGAACGTGAATTAGTGAAGGATGAAATTAAAAATGCTTAACTACAGCAATTTTACTTACTCAGAAACAGCTATTCGCAAGTTGGTCAGGGACTTGGAAACAGCACGCTGGGTTTTATACGAGATCAAGCAGGACTCTGAATCAGGCAGACTGCTGAAAAGCATAATTTTTCTTATTGACAGGGCAGCTGAAGGGATAGCCGTAGACAATGGCCCCATTAATGAAAAAAGGCTGATATTTAACCTGATAGAGGCCGGTTTTGACACTATACTGGTAATGGAAACAGTTACCAGGCTTTTCGGAAAAGCCAACTGAACCATAGTTTTTCATTTTTGTAAACCACTTTACTGAAAATGTGCTAACTATCCGGTAACATAAAGGACAGGACATGGTTCTCCAAAAGAAAAATTTGTGAAAAGGAGTGGTTTACTGATGTCAGTAAGAGAGACTATTAAAAGCTCTGAAGATGTGGCTGAAACTATTCTTAAAAGAGCCGGGCTGAAATAATATGAAGACAGTTTTTGTAGCCTGCTCCATGCTGAAAGCAGAGATAGAGAAGGTTATGGAAGAACTTAATTCAGAAAACCGGATATTATTTTTTGACGCCGCGCTCCATGTTGACTTTGACAGGCTGGAGAAGGCCCTGGTCAGCAGGCTGGAAGAGGCCGGAAAGGATGAGAAACCGGCAGTGCTGGTTGGCACCAAATGTCATCCGGAAATACAGGATATCATTGCACGGTATCAAGCCAAAATAGTAAGCGGAATTAACTGTATTGAGCTGCTGCTGGGTGAAAAGATGAAGGACCTGGATGCTGAAGCCAAGACTTTTTATGTCTCTTATGGGTGGCTGAAGAACTGGAAAAAAATTTTTGTTGAAGAACTGAAATGGGATTCTGTTGATGCCAGAATTAATTTTGGGTATTATGACCGGATAGTCTATATAGATACCGGACTTCAAGAAATAAATGATGAAGAGGTCCTGGAATTCTATGAATATACCGGGGTTCCTCTGGAAATCTATCCGGTAGACCTGGAAAACATGAAAAAAGAAATTGGCAGACTGATAGGGTGAACTTAATGGATTTGTGAATACTCCCCCAGCTACGCTAGACGCTAAGAGCTGGGGGCTTCCTGTTTCTACAACCAGGTAATGAAGCTATTATTTGATAATCAAATATTTATATTCAATTCACTTAGTTTTTATAGGTAATTAGTGTATAATATTAACAAGGGAATTCTTCTCATTAGGACGGAGGCGGTCGGATGAAGAAGGTATATTTAATTTTTATTTTGATGATACTTATGATAAGTTCCGGCTGTTCAAGAAGTAATAAAGAAGAAGTCAGGCTTTTTATAGAGGATGCCTTTAAAACACGGGCAGATGTGGTCTTTTTGTATAAGGATAAAGAAGTACTCTCCGGGTATTTCAGCCCTGAGGCCATGGAACAGAATAGGGCTTACCTTGACTGGTCACCTAATGGTCGGTGGAACAATGTGAAAGACATGAAATATTCGACAACTCTCCGAATTAGCAGCCTAAAAATTGACGGCAAAAGGGCAACAGCAGAAGTATTCGAAACTGTTGTGGTTACGTGGGATTTTGTAGATCCGGCAAAGGTTGCCGGGACAGAGTTTACTAAAGAAGACGCCTGGAGTAACAGAAAACACCTGGTTACCGTAGTACTTAATCCTGAGGGTAACTGGATTATTGAACAAGACATGGTTCCATAGGGTGAAACATGATAATTGAACTGTTATCTAACCAAAAAGAACTGGCTGTTACCTGTCAGGATGTGGTCCGCTTATTTTTCCCTGATGCAGAAATAAGCCTGGAGCATACAGAGGAATGTGAACTTTCCCTGAAGGCCGCCTCATATGTAGACGGGTCAGTTATCAGAGGAACTGCCCAATTAAAAGAAGGCGGAAAATTTGCTGCCGAACAGGTATCTGGGGACTTGGAATCACTCCCTTTCCCGGATGATTTGCGGAACCACCTGAAGAGGCTGGTTAAGCTGGCCCTTTTCAGGCTGCTGACGAAACACACCGGACAACCCGCCGGCCCATGGGGAATCCTTACGGGAATCAGGCCAACCAAGATTGTTCACCGGCTTCTTGATGCAGGATGGCTGCCTGACAGCATAGAGCAGTACCTGACTGCGGCATATGAGATGTCGGCAGAAAAGGCTGTTCTGCTCACAGACACAGCCTTACGCCAGAGAGTTTACCTGCTGAAAGGAAAAGAGGCCCGGGAATTAATCAGTGTATATATTGGGATACCGTTCTGTCCGACCAGGTGTGCGTACTGTTCCTTCCCCTCATATTCAGTGGAGAACAGCGCCAGCCTGGTTGAACCGTTTGTGGAAGCCCTGGCAGGGGAAATCAGGGCGATTGGCAGGGCTGCCGGGGAAATGGGGCGCAAGGTGCAGACTGTCTATGTGGGCGGCGGGACTCCCACTGTCCTGGACAGTGAAAAAATGTGCCGTCTGCTTGAGGTTATCAATGATTCACTAGTATCAGAGGCAACTGTTGAAATAACCTTGGAGGCGGGACGGCCTGACACTGTGACTATGGAAAAACTCAGGGCAGCCAGGGAACAGGGTGTTACCAGAGTGAGTATTAACCCCCAGACCATGAACCCGGTGACCCTGGAGGTTATCGGACGCCGGCATTCACCGCATCAGGTGGCTGATGCCTTTGCCATAGCCAGGCAGGCAGGCTTTAAAACAATAAATATGGATGTTATTGCCGGCCTGCCCGGAGAAACAGCCGCCGATGTGCAGCAAACCCTGGCTGCAATTGCAGTATTTGAACCGGAAAACCTTACGGTACATACAATGGCAGTGAAACGTGCTTCACGTATAAATGAAGCAAAAGATAATTTTGAGATTTCTCCGCCGCGGGAGGTAGATAAAATGCTCCGTCTTGCTCATGAGGCTGCCGGGAAAATGGGTATGAGGCCATACTACCTCTACCGGCAGAAAAACATGGTCAGTCCCTTGGAGAATATCGGATATGCCCGCTGCGGCCATGACTGTATTTATAATGTGCAGATGATCGAGGAACGCCAGACAGTGATCGGGCTGGGGGGCGGGGCCGGGTCAAAATTTGTCGAACCGGGGACCTGGTATCTGACCAGTCACTATAATCCTAAAGACCCGGAGACATATATCAGGCGAATTGATGAAATAATCGCTCTGAAGGTTGACAAGCTCAGGAGTTTTGACTAAAATAGACTAGTAATTATGAAAAAAGGCTTTGATCGGGAAAAGTAACCGCAATCCTGCTTTACAGGGAGGGGGCGTCGTGACTGGAAGCGCCTCCAGGGATGGAACGGTGAAGGACACCCGGGAGCCGGAAAACTGAAGCTGACGAAGTGAGTAGGTTTTCCCGGATGGCGCCGTTATGCCGGATTTGAAGCGGGACAGCTTTGGCGCTGTCCAAACAGGGTGGTACCGCGGGAATATCCTCTCGTCCCTGATGATGAATTTTCATTGTCATGGATGAGAGGTTTTTGTATTTATCCGGTGAAGGAGGGAATATCCATTGTTAACTTCAAGACCTAAAGGAACAAATGACATTCTACCGGGAGAGGTCAGTAAATGGCACTACATAGAAACCGTTATCAGGGAAATCTGCCGGGAATACGGTTACACTGAGGTCAGAACCCCGGTCTTTGAGCACACCGAGTTGTTTTTGCGCGGTGTCGGGGATACAACGGATGTGGTTGAGAAAGAGATGTACACATTTGAGGACAAGGGCAAAAGAAGTATTAGTCTGAGACCGGAACAGACAGCCTGTGTGGTCAGGGCTTATGTGGAGAATAAGCTTTATGCCCTGCCCCAGCCTGTTAAGGTTTTTTATGCCGGACCGATGTTTCGTTATGCCAATGTGCAGGCAGGCAGGTACCGGCAGTTTCATCAGTTTGGCGTAGAGGCGCTGGGCAGTAAGGACCCTGCAGTTGACGCAGAGGTTATCACCATGGCCATGGATTTTTACCGGCGATTGGGGCTCAGGGATCTGGAACTGCATATCAATAGTGTTGGCTGTCCCGGCTGCAGGCCGGTACACCGGGAAAAACTGCAGGGCTATCTGGCCTCCAGGGTCGAAAAACTCTGTAAGCTGTGTCAGTCTCGGTTCGATCGGAATCCGATGCGGATTCTGGACTGTAAAGAAGAGATATGCCGGGAGCTGAACAGGGAAGCCCCTACAACAACAGACTGCCTGTGCGAAGCATGTGCCGCTCACTTTGAACAGGTGAAAAAACACCTTGATGATGTGGGTGTGCAATATATTGTTGATAACAGGCTCGTCCGGGGTCTGGATTACTATACCAATACTGCTTTTGAGATAATGGCCAGTGATATCGGGGCCCAAAGCTCTATCGGCGGGGGCGGCAGATATGACAGCCTGATTGCCCAGGTTGGCGGTCCGGAAACTCCCGGTATCGGGTATGCCCTGGGAATAGAGCGAATCATCGCGACAATGGAAAGGCAGGGTGTGGAATTTCCTGCAGAAGGGCAGTTGGATGTGTTTATTGCTTCCCTTGGTGAAAAAGCAAGGCAGGAAGCTTTTAAGCTGGTACATAAGCTGCGGCGGGCCGGGCTTGCTGCTGAGATTGACCTGATGGGAAGGAGCCTGAAGGCACAGATGAAATTTGCCAACAGGTTTGAAACCGCCTATACCGTGATTCTGGGTGAGACGGAAATAGAGAAAAAGGCTGCCGTGGTGCGGGATATGACCTCCGGAGAGCAGCAGGAGGTATCCCTGAGCGGGGTAGTGGAATACCTGTTAGAGCAGTTGGCTTAACAGAGTTTTGGCGGTTAGCTGTCTAAAAATAAGATGACCAGGGAGAGGAGAAAGGCATAAAGATGATGGAGTCACTGCAGGGAATTAAGAGGACACATATGGCAACCGAGGTTTCAGTTACAAATGTTGGGGACAGGGTAACCCTGATGGGATGGGTAGATGCCAGAAGGGACCACGGCGGCTTGATATTTGTGGATTTGCGGGACCGGTCCGGGATTATTCAGCTGGTTTTCAGCCCGGAGGTTGATCAGGACTCGTTTCTGAAGGCTGAAAAAATTCGCGGGGAGTATGTCCTGGCAGCAATCGGGGAGGTGCGCAGACGGAGTGATGAAGCTGTGAACCCCAAGCTGGAAACCGGTCAGATTGAGGTCTATATAACGGAACTAAGGGTCCTTAATGCTGCCAAGACCCCGCCCTTTTATATTGAAGAAGGTATTGATGTTGATGAGAATCTGAGGCTGCGGTACCGGTATCTGGACCTGCGCCGGCCTGATATGCAGCGGAACCTGATTCTGAGGCACAAGGTGGCTAAGGCTGCCAGGGATTTTCTGGATAAAAAAGGTTTTCTGGAGATTGAGACACCGATGCTGACCAAGAGCTCTCCCGAAGGGGCCAGGGATTATTTGGTTCCCAGCCGGGTTAACCCGGGGAGATTTTATGCCCTGCCCCAGTCACCCCAGATATTTAAACAGCTTCTGATGGTTTCCGGGGTCGATAAATATTTTCAGATTGTGCGCTGTTTCCGTGATGAGGATTTACGGGCCGACAGGCAGCCGGAATTTACCCAGATTGACATGGAAATGTCTTTTGTGGATGTGGAAGATGTGCTCACCTTGATGGAGGAAATGATAGCACACACATTCAGCGAAGCGGCTGGAATTGAAATCGAGAAACCGTTCCCCAGACTTACATACAGGGAGGCTATGGACAGATATGGTTCAGACAAGCCGGACCTGCGGTTTGAGTTGGAACTGCAAGACTTTACCGGCCTCGCAGCAGCGTCTGATTTCAAGGTGTTTGCCGCTGTGGCTGCTGCCGGGGGGCAGGTCAGGGGAATCAATGCCAAGGGCTGTGCCGATTTCACCAGAAAAGAGATTGACGACCTGACCAAGTTTGTCAGCATATACGGGGCCAAGGGCCTGGCATATATAGTGGTAACTGAAGAGGGGCTGAAGTCGCCCATTCTAAAGTTCTTTAAAGAAGAAGAAATAAATGCTATGCTGGATAAGTTCGGGGCCGAGCCCGGGGATTTGCTGTTCTTTGTGGCAGACAAGCCTTCAGTTGTGGCTGCGGCATTGGGCGCCTTACGTGAAGAATTGGCCAGGAAGAAAAATCTGATTGATCCCGGTGTGTTTAAATTTGCCTGGGTGGTAGAGTTCCCTCTGGTTGAATATGATGAGGAGGAGCGCCGCTATGTTGCGATTCACCACCCGTTCACCTCACCCTTCGAGGAAGATTATGGGCTTATGGAAACTGACCCCGGCAGTGTCAGGGCACGCGCCTATGACATGGTGCTTAACGGGGTGGAACTTGGTGGCGGGAGTATCAGAATTCACAGGCGTGATATCCAGGAAAAAATGTTCTCACTGCTCGGTCTGTCCGAAGAGGAGGCCAAAGATAAATTCGGTTACCTTCTGGAGGCCTTTGAATATGGAACTCCGCCCCATGGCGGGATCGCCTTTGGGCTCGACAGGATGATAATGTTAATGGCAGGTAAGAATACTATCAGGGATGTTATTCCATTCCCTAAAACACAGAGCGCCACCGACCTAATGACCCAGGCGCCCTCGGAAGTGGCCCCAAAGCAGCTTCAGGAGCTTCACATGAGGCTCAATGTGGCCAAGGCAAAGAAATAAGTTTCGCCGGCATAGACCAACGTGTCTTACTGTGTCAAGGCCGGTAATCCGTTTACTTACTCTGAAAACAATGCATAAATGGGTTTGCTTCAAACAATACTATTACTAGCGTGATAATACTACAGTTATTGTCACTTGAAGCCTTTAGGCCTATATGATATATTAAGATTAATAAAGCAAATGAAAACACCCTGCGATGCGCGTGAGCAACCGATTAGTATTGAGCCAACATCAATACTAAGGGAGTTTTGGCTCCGGCTGTGGCTTGTATGCCTCCATGTTGAGGAAACATAAAGCAGTTGGGCAGACACCCACCTGTTGTGTACAGGTTCAACGTACAACGGTCTCACGGCATAGGTGGGGTATTTTTTTGTCTTTTTGGCTCAATATATGGTAATATTATTTATGGGCAAGATATGGATCAAGAGGATGGGAAGGGAAAGGTCATGTCACGTAGATTTTCTCGTACTGAAATGCTGATAGGCCGGGACGGCCTGGATAAATTAAAGAACAGCCGGGTTACGGTTTTCGGTGTCGGCGGAGTTGGGTCTTTTGCTGTGGAGGCTCTGGCGCGGGCAGGTATAGGCAGTCTGGTAATGGTGGACTTTGATAATATCTGTGAGACCAATATCAATCGGCAGATACATGCACTGACTTCTACGGTGGGTCAACCTAAGGTCCAGGCAATGAAAGCAAGGGTTCTCGAAATTAATCCTGACATCAGGGTTGAGGCAATCCAGGAATTTTATACTCCCGAAAATGGCTCTCGGCTGGTGGACAGTGAAACTGATTACATAATTGATGCTATTGATAATGTGACCGGTAAAATAGATTTAATTAAGAATTCAGTGAGCAAAGGAATTCCAATTGTATCAGCCATGGGGGCAGGTAATAAAATAGACCCCGCGGGCTTTGAAGCTGCCGACATTTCTGAGACTTCGGTCTGTCCCCTGGCGCGTGTGGTCAGGCGGGAATTGAGGAATGCCGGTATTTTAAAGGGGGTTAAGGTGGTTTATTCCAAAGAACAGCCCATGAGACATGCCAAATCATCAGACATGGAGCCTGATGAAAAAAATGACAGGGCAAAGCAGGTCCCGGGAAGTATTTCGTTTGTACCTCCGGTATTGGGCATGATACTTGCCGGAATCGTTGTCAGAGACATCTTGGGGAGAACCTAAAAGGCAGAGTTATAAATTGACATTATATTTTACCGGTATTATAATAAAATTACCTAATACCCTGGTAGGGTAAGTTGTGGAGGGTGAAGTAATTGCACGAGGTAGAGGATATTAAAGACAATCTTGATAAGAGACTAAAAAGGATTGAAGGCCAGGTTAAGGGTATCAGGAGGATGATTGATGAAGGCAAGAACTGTCAGGAAATCCTGACCCAGGTTTCGGCAGCGCGTTCCGCCCTCAAAATGGTGGGGAATTTAGTACTCAACCATTATGCTGCCGAATGTCTATGCAATTCTATTTCCGCTGATGATAACAAGACTAAACTTGAGGAATTGCAAAAACTTATCCAGACCATTACCAGGTTTGCAGATTAATTTTTTTATTACAGAAGGGAGATGGCTTATATGGCAAGTGATAAGGTACTCGTACTGACTAATAATAATTTTAAGGGTGAAGTGTTGGAAGCATCAGAACCGGTATTGGTTGACTACTGGGCCCCATGGTGTTCCCCGTGTCGTATGATCGGACCTATTGTTGATGAACTGGCAGGTGAATATCAGGGGAAAATCAAGGTTGGCAAGGTGAATGTGGACGAAAATCGTGAAATTGCCATTGAGTACGGGGTTATGAGCATTCCGACCCTGATTGTCTTCAAAGCTGGGAAGGCTGTTGACCGGGTAGTTGGTTTCAAGTCAAAGAACGATCTCAAAGCGGTGCTGGAAAAACACGTGTAGCTGCTGGAAAAATATCGTATAATTGGAATGAAAGAGTTGGTTGTTGAACCGGCTCTTTTTTTCAAAAATGATTTAAAAAACAAACTGGAGATGACAGTATGGACCTGTTTGAAGCAGGCAGGCAGAATCATATGAAAAAAGAGGCGCCTCTGGCGGTAAGGATGCGGGCCCGCACCCTTAATGAGTTTGTGGGGCAGGAGGAAATAGTTGGCCAGGGCAAGCTGCTGCGGCGGGCGATTGAGGCAGACAAATTGTCCTCAGTTATATTCTACGGTCCTCCGGGGACAGGCAAGACTACACTGGCCAGGGTTATCGCCAATACTACCAGGGCTTTTTTTGAACAGCTGAATGCTGTAATTTCCGGTGTGGCCGATATCAAGCGGGTAGTCAAAAACGCCGGCGACAGGCTGGGAATGTACAGCCAGAGAACGATTCTCTTTATTGATGAGATTCACAGGTTTAACAAATCACAGCAGGATGCCCTGCTGCCCTTTGTCGAGGATGGAACTGTTATTTTGATTGGAGCTACCACAGAAAACCCGTACTTCGAGGTAAATGCGCCCCTTTTGTCACGGTCCAGGGTGTTCAGGTTTGATTATCTGAATGATGCCGAAATTGCCCGGCTGGTTACAGTGGCTCTCCAAGATGAGGAGAGGGGCTTGGGACAGTACCTGGTCGACCTGAAAGAAGAGGCCCTGAAGCATATAGTGGATATTGCCAATGGGGATGCCCGTTCAGCCCTGAATGCCATTGAACTTGCTGTGCTGACGACACCGCCCGGTGAGAACGGTTTGCGGGAGATAACCCTGGAGGTTGCCGAGGAATCTATTCAAAAACGGTCTGTCACTTATGACAAGTCGGGGGACCAGCATTATGATGTGATCTCAGCCTTTATCAAAAGCCTCAGGGGTTCTGACCCGGATGCGGCTCTGCACTGGCTGGCCAGGATGATTTATGCCGGTGAAGATCCCCGGTTCATAGCCCGGAGGCTGCTGGTGCATGCCGCCGAGGATGTGGGGATGGCTGACCCCAATGCCCTGGTTGTGGCTATGTCTGCAGCTAATGCCCTTGAGTATATCGGTATGCCTGAGGCCAGGCTTCCCCTTGCTGAAGCCGTTATTTACATAGCCACTGCGCCCAAGAGCAATGCTGTCATCAAGGCAATAGACAGCGCTCTGGGTGATATTGAGAAAAAGAAGATTGGAACTGTACCTGCTCACCTGAGAGATGCTCATTATAAAGGTGCAGCAAAACTTGGGCACGGCAAGTATTACAAGTATCCCCATCAATTTGAAGGGAATTATGTGGAACAGCAGTATCTGCCTGATGAATTGCTGGGCGTCACTTATTATCATCCCTATGACAGCGGGTATGAAAAGGAAATTGGCAAACGGCTTGAGAACCTGAAGGGAAATGATCCCAGTAAAAGCCGGCATAAGGGGGGAGGTGAACAGTAATGGGTGTAACAATTTATACCAAGGATGGCTGTCCGCACTGCCAGGCGGCCAAGGAACACTTCAGCAGACAAAATATTGATTATACTGAAATCAATATTTCCGAGGATAAGGGGAAAATTGATGAATTGGTCAAGGTTGCAGGGGTTCGTAAGGTCCCGGTGATTGTAGAAGGAGATAAAGTAACGGTAGGATTTAACGGTGGCGGCTGAGGTATCTGAATCCGGTTGGAAACCGGGTTGAATATCTTGGGGGGATAATTATGGACCGGCTTGTTTTTTTAAACAGGAAGCTCCTCTTGTTTGTTATGGGGGGAATCTGTCTCTATATCCTGTTAACAGTACCTTTTTTGGGCAATATGCCTATTACTACCGATGAGGTGCAGTTTGCTGAACCGGCATATAACTTTATTAAAAACGGGCATTTTGGGACCACTTCCCTGAGCGGGATATTTGAGTTTAAGCAAAAGACCTACTGGCAGCATCCGCTATATTTAGCGCTGATGTATTTTCCCATCAGAATATTTGGCTACAGCTTCTGGTCGATTAAAATGATGTCTGTAATCACTGGGCTGATTACACTAATTTATGCTTACAGGATTGGCAGGCTGTTGAAATTCCCATATCTTTATCCGGCTATGCTGACCCTTAATGTCCTGTTTATTTTTCTTACCAAAATCGGCAGGATGGAAATTCTCATCATGTGCCTGTCTCTGGCTGCCTTCTATTACGCCCTGCAGAAAAAGTATCTGCTTGCAGGGCTGGTATCCTCTCTGGCGCTGCTCACTCACCCGATAGGGGCATTTACGATACTTAATACTTTTGTTGTAATGCGGTATCACCGTATGTTTGACATTCGCTATGCAGCAGGTTTGGCGTTGCCATTTGCCATTGCCTTATCTTTTGTTCTTTTTGATTGGCGTGAGTTTATCAATCAATATGTTGTTGTCCAGAAATACCTTTATGATGCCAGGGGGCTGCTGAACGGCCCAGAAACTCAGCTGCAGAACTTCCTTTTCCTTGTGGAAAAGGCCGGGCTGTGGCTGAAACTGCAGATACCGGTGTTTCTTCTGTTTATATGGGGGCTTTGCAGGAAAAAAGATGAGTTGGGCATAACGGTGATACTGATTACAGTAATCAATTTTCTGGGTTTGGTTCTGTTTGTTCCCAATAAGTATATAAACTATTATACTGCGCTTGTTCTTCCTTACACGCTGTTGTTCGTTGCATTGGCTGTAAAACGTAACCGGAATATCCCTGTTGTGGCCCTCCTGGTCGTCAGCCTGGCAGCAAATGGTGTAGTATCCGGGATGGCCACCGCATCTTTTCATCATGAACCTACAGATATGTTCAGAGTGAATATGTTATTGCCGCCGGGATCCAAAATCCTGGGTCCTCCGGAACTGGGTGTGCCGCTGCAGACCGCCGAGGTCGTCGGGTTTCATGTTGTCAGAATGAAAATGGACCTGGAAAACAAGACTATGAATGAAGTTCTGGGGGAACTTGACCCTGATTACCTGGTTGTGGACCCGCGGGCTACAGTAGAGCAAAGCTGGAGACTGTTTACCCGAAATGAGGATGAATTTGTGGAGTTTCTGCAGAAGAGAACGGTTTACAGGGGGAAAGTGAGGTTTAATGGTAGGGATGTGTATGTGTTTGAGATGAATTAATTGATGCAACGCCAGAAAGCCGGTTATTGGTCATGTTGACTAATAACTCGGCTTATTTTTTGTGCTTATGGTCAGCGCCTAATAGGTTGAATCTGTGCTTATAAGAAGAGCTTATGAGAAGACATACTAATGCTTAATATTATCAATAAATCACTTTTATATACATATTTTATGGCAATAAATTTTATACAATGCTATAATTACCATAAGTCTGAATGATTATTATTGTTAGTTTTCGGATTTTTTAGAGGAAAAGGAGGTCTATAAATTAAAAAAAAAAAGGAGGGGAAAAAGTGACTAAACTGCAAAAAAGGAAAACATTTACCCTTGTAATTATATTTTCATTTATTTTTCAGATACTGAGTCCCGGCATTTCTGTCGCAGCAGATGACGGTTTCGAAGATATTCAGCAGTTTGAGCAGGTTATTGTCCGGAGTCATGCTACTGACCCCATGTACAGTGACCAGTGGGCTCTGGAATTTGAGCAGGTGGAAACATATAAGGCATGGGACACCGTAGATGCAGCGCTTAACGGCAGTCCTCCGGAAACTGTAGTTGTTGCTGTGCTGGATACCGGTGTGGATGCCGGCCATGAGGATCTGGCAGGAAGGTTGCTTCCCGGCCAAAACCTCATTACCGGTGCACCTGACCCTGAGGATACCTCCGACACTTCAGGTCATGGCACTGCAGTAGCCGGAATCATCGCTGCCTCCACAAATAACGGCCTGGGTATCGCCGGGGCGGCAGGGGAATTCCCTGTTAAAATTCTGCCCGTAAGGGTACTTCAGAATGATTTGTCCGGAACAGTTTCTGATATAGCCTATGGAATTAACTGGGCTGTGGATTGGACAGGCCCTTCCGGTGAAAAGGTTAAAGTTATCAATTTAAGCTTTGGTGAACGGCTGGCTGAATTTCCCCAGACCCTTGATGATGCTGTACAGCGTGCCATTGATAATGGTGTGGTGGTTGTGGCTGCAGCCGGTAATGACAGCGGCAGTGTGAGCGGTTTTTACCCGGCTGATCTGAATGGAGTGGTTTCCGTTGGCGCTGCAGACAGGGACTATCTTCCGGAATCATCTTCCAATACCGGTGCGGATATCATGGCCCCGGGAGTCGATATACTAACAACTGTTACCGGCAGTGTTTACAAATATGAGAACCGTACCGGGACTTCTTTTGCAGCTCCTTTTGCCTCTGCCACGGCGGCCCTCTTATGGACGGCTTACCCGGCAGAATCGGCAGAGAAAATAACCTCCACCCTTTTGGCAGCAGAAAAAGAATATGAGGTATGGATGGGCGAGTCGAATTATGAAATGCGCAGCGTGCTTAATGCAGACAAGGCACTCAAAGTAATGGAACCGCCCGATGCTCCGCAAAACCTGGCTTATATGTCAAATGACAGCAATGTGCAGTTAACCTGGTCCGAGCCGGGAGGCTGGGTTTCCTGGGAAAACAATGATTATGACCTGGCAGCCTATCGGGTATACCGGGACGGTGTCCTTATTGCAGAAATAACTGAGACTGAATCAACCTATGAAGGTGACCGGGTTGTCACAGGATACACCGACGGCGGCCTCACTCCTACCACAATTTATCAGTACACTCTGACCGCTGTTGATGCAGTGGGCAATGAGTCAGGTTCTGCTTCTATAACTGCAGAGACAGAAACTGCAGTATCGGTTAATACAACAAGGGTCAGTGTTTCCGCCAGCGGGGCAGAGGCCGATAATTACAATGAGGACAGGCCTGTAATCAGCGCTGACGGCAGGTATGTGGCTTTTGTAAGTGATGCCGGTAACCTTGTTGATAATGATACTAACGCCAAAAACGATGTTTTTGTCCATGACCGTGAAACCGGGACTGTTGAAAGGGTCAGTGTGACCAGTGACGGTATAGAATCAACCGGGTACATAGACGGCTTTGATACTGATATGAGTTCAGATGGACGATTTGTAGTTTTTTATGTTATCGGAGGCAACTTATCCCCAAATGGCAGCGGGATCTATGTCCACGACAGGCAGACAGGTGAAACCGGATATATTACTGACGGGAATTATGCGTCCATCAGCGATGACGGGCGCTATATAGTAAGTACAAGTTCAGGTTACATTTATCTTTATGACAGGGACAGTGATAATAACGGTATTTATGATGAAGTTGACGGGACAACCACACAGAATATCGGAACCGGAGGAAACGCTTCCATCGGCTCTGAAGGCAGGTATGTTGTCTATAATAAGGATTCCGGCGGGTGGGGTATCTATGTTTATGATATTTTTACCGGGAATCATACCCGTGTAGATGTTTCGGCTTCAGGGGACCCGGCGGATTCGGACAGCTTCTTTCCTGCTATCAGTGGCAGCGGCCGCTATGTTGTTTTCCTGTCCTGGTCAGGCAATCTGCTGGATGAGTATGTGGATTACGACCAGCACATCTATGTCCATGACAGGGATGCTGATAATGACGGAATTTTTGATGAGACCTCCGATCCGGGCGGAGTCAGTAATGAAATGGTTGATGTCTCTTCCGGAGGGACTCCGGGCAATGATTATGTAGGCGATTATATGGCCATCAGTGATAACGGGCGTTATGTGGCCTTCAAGTCATCTGCAGACAACCTGGTGTACGGGGATACCAACGAATCTGAAGATGTTTTTCTCCGTGACCTCCTGAACGGCAAAACTATGCGTATGAATGTATCATCAGGAGGCGTACAGAGTACCACCTGGTGGATGGGTGATTATCTAAGTGTAAGTGATACCGGGGCAGTTGCCTATCAATCAGATGCGACTAACCTGGTAGATGGAGATACAAACGGAGATTACGACATATTTGTTTCCGAGCCGGGCTTCGGTTTGCCTGTTTGGCCGGCCGGTTCAGAGCTTACGACAGCTGATGTGGGACAGACCTTTGCCCAACTGGAATGGACCCCGGCACAGCACGGTGTGGCCATAGATTCCTACCGCCTGGTGGAATCACAACAGGTTATGGCCACTGTTGATGGTGCGACTACCGGCTACATGGTTCAAAATCTGCAGCCTGACAGTGAATACACCTTCCGGGTGGACGCTGCTGATTCGGTGGGCAATTGGGTTTATGGCCCTTCTGTCACCTTTGCAACTTCCGCTTCATCGTGGACTGCCAGCCTTCTGGTTGATATGGACCCCGGTGGTATAGCCAATCTCCAGTGGGATGCAGCGCCTCCTGAAAGCCCGGCAGCAGCATATGCAGTCTGGAGAGCAGAAAGCGGCGGCATCTTGGAACAGGCTGCCGAAGTGCCCCTGGGGACGACCGATTATCAGGACACCGGCTTAGCGGCGGGAACTGAATACAGCTATGTAATCAGGATTATAACCGGGGATCAGAGCCAGCTTGACCATACTGAACAGGTTACGGCAGCCACCCCCCAGATATTTGTCAGCGGCATTCAGTGGGGGGTGCCCCGCACCATTAACGGACTGGCCAGGCTTGAAGAGAGCCTGAACATTCTCCTCTTGGGAGAAACCAACCGCCAAGCGGTGGCAGAAGTGACTTATCAGGCTTATGATATAAATGGCAGTCTGCAGAATGAAACCTTTAATGTAAGCCTCACAGAAGACCTTGAACAGGCGGGCATGTATGAGGGCACATTTGTGCTTGCTGAAGGCACGGCAGAGATTATCTCTATTAAGGGTATCCTCACTGACGGAGCAGGTTCAGAGGTAACCAGAGAGACCGGCAGTATTGCACTGGGGGTTTCGGGATCACTGGTGGTAAATATTCTCTGTGATGCTCCTGAGATACTGACAGATGCCCGGTTAAGTACCTGGAGCAATCTTGCCTCAAGTGGTGACCAGAGGCAGATTTCCGGCGCCGAAATTTATGAGCTTAAGGGACTTTCGCCATCAGGAGATTACCGCCTGGAAGTGACGGGCCCGGATAGCGTTTTCCGGGTGACCCAGGATGCTCCAGTTGTTGCCGCAGGCAGGAAAGAAAATGTGGACCTGAATGTCCCGTCCCCCAGCCTGCTGCAGGTGAAGGTTGCTGATGAAAACGGTGACTCTGTGCCAAGTATCACCCTTGACTTCTATGATGATAACGGATTTATGGGACGGTTCTTAACCGACAGATTGGGAATGGCGCCCTTACAGCTGAGTTATGCCTCCCAGCTCAGAGCTAAGGTGGATACAGGGAATTTGCACTACTATAACCGGGAATATACCATTGATCTGCAGCCGGGTTCAGTAGATAAAACCTTGGTTTTAGAGCCTCTGCCCACAGGTACTCTTAAGGGATATATTACAAATACAGAGGGTCAACCAATCGAAGGGATTAATGTTTCGGTCTCTCAGTCCTTTGAACGACGCAGCTTTTCCTTTTCCGCAGTGAGTGATGCCAACGGCTATTATGAAGCAGTTGTTCTGGCAGGGGATGCCTGGGTGAATCTGGGAGACAGAGTGGGGCGATATGAACTTGTAGGGGAACAGGAGATAAATCTTACTATTCCCTCCGGTGGCGAAGAGCAGCTTGACCTGACCTTCAACGAACTGGAAGGATACGGGGAAGTACACCTCAACGTATATACCAAATATCTGGGCGGAGAGTGGATGGGTCCTCTGGATCTAGATAATTCAGCAGCATCACATTTGGGTTTATTAACCAAAGGGGGGACAAGAACCGGTCCGGTAAGTCCTTTAGTATTTAAAAATGTAGCCCCCGGATCTGAAATTACCATATCATTCAGCGGTCAAGAGGGCGGTCTGTCTCCTCAGTCCAAGACGGTTGTCCTTGACGAAAATTTACAGGCCAGCGTGGAATTCCGTCTTGCCGAGAAGGGGCGGATTGTGGCAGGATTGCTTGATGCATACACAGATGAGCCTCCAGCGGGTTTGAGGCAGGGAGAAAGCCTGTCGGGAACCTATACCTTATTTGAAGTTGATTCTGATGGACAGCGTAAGCATGTTAATGCGCGCCCCATTCATTACCTGGCCGGCTCCTCCGTGTATGATAAACTTAAGGTCAGTGTACCTGACGCAGGAACCTATGATTTAACTATAAGCTTGAATGTTCCTAAGGCAACTATTGGGGTTTATGATGTGCTTTATGGTTCAACCAGGGTAGATGTGCCGGAAAATCAGATTGTGGAACTTAGCAGTCCCATTATTCTGGCCAAAAAGGGGTTTTTTGCGGGTGAAGAAAACTACCTGCATGCCCTTCCCGGTGATGCCGTACCCGGAGATATTATCAACCTTCGCACAGTATATAAGAATACCGGTAAACATCCCTATGGGAACAGTATTTGGGTTCTGGACGATTCTCAGCTGCTGCTTGATTTACCTCAGGGCGCTACTTTAGTGGCAAACAGTGTAATGTTAAACGGACAGCCTGCCGAGGGCTACAGTGTAAGTGCAGGCGGTGTGCTTCAGGTGCCGGTCGGCTATCTTGATGTAGGTGAAAGCGGGATTATGGACTGTAAGCTGCAGGTAAGTCCAGATATTGACTCATCGATTGCAGCTTTGAATTTTTCAGCCAGGATGGCTTTTTCCTATGGAGCCGCTAACAATTTGGATTCCATGGAGTCTCAGGAAACTATCGGCTCCTCTGTAGTTAAGGTTCCCGGTATCACAATAGCTGTTCCTGCCAAACTGGACAGCCCGGAAACAATCGTTTCGGGAAAGGCGCCGGCAGGAAGCACGGTTAAAGTATTTGACAGGAACTTTCCCGTTGGGGAGGCAGAGGCCTCCCAGGGAGGTTTATGGAAGCTGAATGCCGCGCTTCCTGACTTCGGCAATCCTGCCTGGCATTTACTGCGGGCGGAAACTCAATACAATGGGCAGGAGCTGCAGTCAGAAGAGGCGCTGGTTCGTTTTGATAACACCAAACCCAAAATTATCGGTTTTACCATGCAGCAGACCGATGGTCGGAAAATGTCATTTAATCCGCAGGAAACCGGTACTGCCAGGTTCCCTTATGTATTCAGACCAAGTCAGCATTTCTTGTTTACTGTAGAGTTCGACCAGCCGGAACGGGTTTATAATGCAAAAATCCGTATAGGTGACAATACCTCATTTAATCTATATGCGCAAGAGGATACCTTTAGGGGATGGACAGTACTAAATATTAACTACATGCCGGGCCCGATTTATGTCAGTTACGAAACACTGCCGGCAGAAGACGCCTTCCGGCAGCCGGCACCCAGTGAAGAGCAGCTTCGTTTGGGTCTGCCGCTGTGGGCCAGCGACTATCAGGTTCTGCCTGAAGAAGCCGGCGCTATGAGTACCCAGTCGGTCCCTGACCCCTTCCAGGGGCCTGTCAGCAGTACCGAAAGGTTTGGTCTTCCCGGTATGGAAGACACTGAAGTGGAATACACCCGGACAATTGAGTGTGGGATGAATTATATACCAACATTTGCAGCAATGCAGTTTGTCCAGGAAACCGGTGTACCTGTATATGGCATCAACTTCAGTCACAGACCTGTAGCCGGAGGGACCGAAATAACTTTGAGCGGCTATATACCTTTTGACAAGATCCGGCTGGAAAATAACGAGTATGTCATTGCGGGTACTGATCAGGTTCTCCATGCAGCATCTTCTGTTATTTGGACCCATGTCAAGGATGTGGCCAAGGTCGGCATGGATCTCTATGATTATAAGGGACTTGCCGAATGGCCCTGGGATGCTATGGATGCCCGGGACAAACTGGATGCCCTGCTGGAAATGAGTGAAGACTGCAGCAGCGGCGGTAATTTTTACCGGGACTGGATTGAAGATATTAGTACAGATATGCTTATCGGTGATGTGTCCAATGGTTTACTGGGGATTGCCGGCGTGGTCTTTGCCCCCGTTACCTTTGGCGGAAGTGTGGCCATGTTTGGTGTCAGCCTGGCTATGTCAGAGGCCGTGGATGCCAAAATTAACAAGTCTATTGAAAATGTTAAAGAAGCTATAGGTGCAGACCCTGACTGCCGAAGGGATAAAGATAGTGACAATAATCATGATGACGAGGACGATGGTAACAGGGTGGCTGATCCCACCTGGATCTGGGACCCCAGCGGTTATGTCTATGAGGTGGCTCCCGAAAACCGCATTGAAGGTGTCACGGCAACTGCTCTCTATCAGGATGAGACCACGGGAGAATGGGTATTCTGGGATGCTGAATGGTATGAACAGGAAAATCCCCAGTTGACAGATTCCGAAGGGAAGTATGCCTGGGATGTGCCGCCTGGACTGTGGCAGGTATCATATCAAAAACAGGGATATGATCCGGCCCTTAGCGATGCAATGACTGTGCCTCCGCCGCGTACGGAAGTCAACATTCCCATGGAGAGTAACGCATCACCGGACGTGTTGAGTATCGCCCCTGATGCGGCAGGCCAGTATGTTGAAATTACCTTTGACAAGTATATGCTGGCATCATCTCTGACGGCAGATATAATCACTGTTTCTGATAACGATAGTAACAACGTGGCAGGTTCCCTTGAATATCCCGGCACAGTTGAGTATCAAGGCAGGGATGTGGTGCAAAAGGTCAGGTTTATCCCTGATGAGACTCTCACAGCAGGCCAAACCTATACTGTAGTTGTCAGCCAGCTTGTCCAGAGCTATAATGACAGGATGATGGCAGATGATGTAACGCTGTCAGTGACTGTTCCTGAAGTTGGTGAAGTGCAGAATGGGGTAGTTGATTCCGGTGACGGAGAGGCTGTAGTTACCTGGACAGACCCTGACAGTGAAGTGTTGTCCAAAATAAGGATATACCAGCGTATGAAGGGTTTTGGAGATGTATTTGGCTCACCTGTTGAGGTGAATCCGGGAGTACAATACTACACCTTAAGCGAGCTGTATAATGGTGCGGAATATGAAGTGAAACTGACTTCTGTAGATAACTCAGGAATTGAAACAGCTGGAGTTCTTTTGACAGCTGCACCCGAAGCCCCTGAAACGACTGGGCAGGTGAGTAATGTACAGTTGGTCCGCAGTAATGGGGAAATAAGCCTCACCTGGGACGACCCGGCTGATTCTGAGTTATATAAAATAGGCGTCCTGTGGAAAGAGGCAGGCTGCACCGTTTGCAGCAGTTCAGGCGGCTACCAGGAAGTTGATAAGGGAGTTGGCGAGTTTAATATCAGCGGGCTGGAAGAAGGAATTACCTATGAAATAAGCCTTATATCCAAGATGACCAGTGGGAAGGAATCCCTGCCGGTGGTCGTAACCGCTGAGGCCGAATCAGGAGTTTCGGGCGGCAGTCAGAATTCCTCCAAGCCTTCAGATATTTACAGTGTTAAGCTTGTAACTTCAGCACAAGAGGTAACCGCATTTGACGGTGCAATAAACATGGATATTGCCGCCGGCACCTTTGCGGCTGACACAGAACTCACCATAACACGCCAGGGACAGAAACCGCTTAACCTGTTAAATATGACAATAATGAGTGATATTTATGATATTGACACTGAAAGCCGGTGGAATCATGCGGCAGAACTCACCATAGGGTTTGACCCGCAGCTATTGGGCAGCATCGACCCGCTTAAGTTAGGCATTTACAGGAAGGATGAAGCCGGGTCATGGCAATATGCAGGCGGTGTATATGACTCTGAAAACGGCAGTCTGACAGCACCGGTAACCGGTACAGGAAGTTATGCTGTTATTGCTTATGACAAGAGCTTTGAGGACCTGGCAGGCCACTGGAGCAGGGCGAATGTGGAAATCCTGGTCAGCAGATATGTGGTTGACGGGCTGAACAGTACAACCTTTGCCCCGGACCGGCCAATTACAAGGGCTGAACTGGCTAAACTTCTGGTGGTGATGCTCAGCCGGACCACGGGGTCTGATACCGGGCTGACCGCTCCAACTGACACCTCATATACTGATGTACCTTCCAATACCTGGTACTACACCTATGTGGAGACGGCATCACAGTTGGGCCTGGTACAGGGATATAATGGGGAATTCAGACCAGATGATCCTGTATCGAGACAGGAAATGGCGGTTATGTTTGCCCGGGCACTGCAACTGCAGACAGCCGGGGATGCAGGGAGTTTATCCTATAATGACGGCTCTGAAGCGGCTTCATGGGCTGCAGGCTATATTTCGGCTGTCACACAGGCAAAATTAATGCAGGGCATGGAAAATAACCTGTTTGCCCCAAATGAGAAGTCAACACGCGCAGAATCGGCTGTAGTTGTTCTAAGAGCCATGAACCGGCTCGGGCTGATAGCTAAGGACTGTGGCGGCTGACCCAATCAATAATATTCCCCGTGAGGGAAATTAGTAAAGCCCCCCATCTTACTGGATGGGGGGCTTAACATATATTATTTCATTTCACATGCCATTTCGGCACATTCAGACACCCCTAAAACTCCATCTTAAGTAAGATTCCTTTATCCGATGGCTAATTGGCTGTATTCATTTAAAACTGCATCAAAGAGAAGGGAACGGCTCTGACCGGTTATGGGATGGGATATATCTATATATTTTTCCCCAACCTTTTTGTTGGGCATAGCCACAAATAACCCGTTTCTTCCTTCGATAACCTTAATATCATGAACTACCAATGCATCATCAATTGTAACTGAAGCAAAAGCCCTGATCTTACTGTCCCCGCTAAACCTTCTGATTCGTACCTCTGTAATATTCATTTGCCGCCTGGTAATTTACAGCTAAATTTTTGATTTGCCGGAAGGCATTTTAATGCATGTGCGGGCCCAATAAACACATGTCGTTGATACCTTCACAGCGTCTGATTACCAGGCATCACCTCCTTAACCAAATAATACCACGAACAGGTGTTCGCGGTCAATATATAAATTGAAAAAAAGTAGGTGATGGAATTAGTTAAAATATTTTGTTTAAAAACTTATGAAAAAAAACATACTAAAATAGTGGGAATTCTCGTTGACATAAGAGAAACCATATGTTAACATATTTTTTAGACGATACCCTAGTAAAACAGTAGGGATTAGATGTGAGGAGGGAGGCCTTTGAGGATATCCACCAAAGGTCATTATGGAGTCCAGGCGATGTTTGAATTAGCCCAGCACTATGGGACAGGGCCGGTATCCCTGAGAGCGATTGCAGAACTTCAGGAGATATCGGAACATTATCTGGAACAGTTGATCGCAGGTCTCCGCAAGGCCGGACTGGTTTCAAGTGTGAGGGGCGCCCAGGGCGGGTATATA
Source organism: Phosphitispora fastidiosa (assembly GCF_019008365.1). Lineage (NCBI taxonomy): Bacteria > Bacillati > Bacillota > Clostridia > Eubacteriales > Peptococcaceae > Phosphitispora > Phosphitispora fastidiosa. The sequence goes on from NZ_JAHHUL010000016.1 coordinate 56,969, forward strand.
CTCGCGCGGGATCCGGCAGATATTAAAGTAGGGGACATTGTTAGGGTTCTTGAGGGTCCAATTGCACCTGTAGAATGTGTCAATGACAATGAAACAGAGCACTGTTTGAGGTCAGAGTTTTGCATTACGCGAGGAGTATGGGAAAAGGTCAGGGACAGCATTGAAGATGTCCTGGATTCGATATCTCTTGCAGATATGTGCAGGGAAGCCGAAAAGGAGATGAAGGATTGTGAATAAAATATATCTTGATCACAGCGCTACGACCAGAACAGATGAAGATGTTGCTAAAGCAATGCTCGAATACATGACCGACATTTATGGAAATCCTTCCAGTGTACATTCCTTTGGCCGGTCAGCCCGGAAAGTTGTAGAAGAAGCCCGGGAGAAGGTAGCAAAAGCAATCGGGGCAGAGCCGAATGAAATTATTTTTACCAGCGGCGGAACTGAAGCAGATAACCTGGCTATCCGGGGAGTAGCCTTTGCCAATAAAAAAAGAGGTAATCATATTATTACTTCTTCAATAGAGCACCACGCTGTGTTGGATGCCTGCAAAGCGTTGGAAAGGGAAGGATTTCAGGTAACATACCTTCCTGTAGATGAAAATGGTATGGTAAATATTGATGATATCAGGAATGCTATTACCGACCAGACTATTCTGATTTCGATAATGCATGCTAATAATGAAGTTGGCACAATCCAGCCCATCAGAGAAATTGGAGCCCTGGCCAGGGATAAGGGAGTATTTTTCCACAGTGACACCGTACAGTCTGTTGGCAAGATACCGGTAGATGTGAATGAACTGAATATTGACCTGCTTTCCATTTCGGCACACAAGTTTTATGGTCCCAAGGGAATCGGCTGCCTATACATGAGAAAAGGAGTCCGCATGCTGCCGATTTCTTTTGGAGGGTCGCAGGAAAGAAAGCGCCGCCCGGGAACCCTTAATGTACCGGGAATTGCAGGCTTTGGCCTGGCTATCGAAAAAGCCGTTGCGTCTCTGGAGGAACAGGCAGCCTTCCAGTCCCGGCTTCGGGATAAGTTGATCAGGGAACTTACTGCCAGGGTGAAAGATATCAAACTTAATGGACATCCTACAGAAAGGCTGCCCAATAATGTTAACCTGAGCTTCCGCTATATTGAAGGGGAATCTCTGCTGCTAAGTCTGGACATGAAAGGCGTTGCCGCCTCCAGCGGGTCTGCCTGCACTTCCGGATCCCTTGACCCGTCTCATGTTCTGCTGGCGCTGGGACTGTCACATGAAATAGCCCATGGGTCACTGCGGATGACCCTTGGAAAAGATAATACCGAAGCAGAAATAGATTATGTTATTGAAGTTTTGCCTGAAATAGTAGAGAGACTGAGGGCTATGTCACCACTGTATGCCGAGAGGGAGAAGGCCAATCACCAAAGTAAGGAGTGCTGTTCAAATGTACAATGATAAAGTAATGGATCATTTCACCAACCCCAGGAACGTGGGAGAGGTTGAGGATGCATCCGGTGTCGGGGAGGTTGGCAACCCAACCTGTGGAGATATAATGAGGATTTCTATTAAAGTCAGTGATGCCGGAATAATTGAAGATGTCAAGTTTAAGACCTTTGGCTGTGGGGCGGCAATAGCTACAAGCAGTATGGTTACTGAATTGGTCAAGGGAAAAACCCTTGAGGAAGCGCTTGAAGTTACTAATATGGCCGTTGCTGAGGCCCTGGGAGGACTGCCGCCCGTAAAAATGCACTGTTCCAACCTGGCAGCTGATGCCCTTCATAAGGCTATTGAGGACTATAAAAACAAGCTGGAGGCAAAATAATAGTGTGTTATTGTACATTAACGGGGTGGCAGCCCCGTTATGTTTTCTTTGGCAGATAGATCCGCCATTGGTGAGTTAAGAGGTGATATTATATGCATCAGAAAAAGAAAAAAATTGTTGTTGCCATGAGCGGAGGCGTGGACAGCTCACTGACAGCTGCACTGCTGCGGGATGAAGGATATGAGGTTATCGGTGTTACGATGCAGATTTGGCCTTCTGATGACCCGGAGAAAGAAGCGGATCAGGGAGGCTGCTGTTCTCTTTCGGCTGTTGACGATGCCAGGAGGGTGGCTGATATCCTCGACCTGCCGTTTTATGTGATGAACTTCAGGGATTTGTTTGAGGTTAAGGTGATTGAACCCTTTATCGGTGAGTACCTGGCCGGAAGGACACCTAACCCTTGTATAAACTGTAACAGGTTCATAAAGTTTGATGCTTTTTTAAACAAGGCGATAGGCCTGGGCGCCGACTATATAGCCACAGGCCACTATGCCCGGATTGCGTTCAGTGAGGAGTATGGTCGCTACACTATCTGCAAGGCACGGGACGAGCGCAAGGACCAGACCTATGCGCTTTATAATATGAACCAGCAGCAACTGGAAAGGACCAAGATGCCCCTTGGAGAGTATACCAAGGACGAGGTGCGCCGGATGGCGGAAAACTATAAGCTGGGGGTTGCTCATAAACCGGAGAGCCAGGAGATTTGTTTTGTCACTGATAATAATTACCACAGGTTCCTGCGTGAAAAGGCCGGGGAAGAGATAAATCCGGGTCCGTTTCTGGATACCCAGGGGAAAGTCCTGGGGCAGCACGAGGGGATGGCATATTATACCGTTGGGCAGCGGAAAGGACTCGGAATAACCTTTGGCGAACCCATGTATGTTGTCGCCCTTGACCCCGCAAGAAATGCTGTTATTTTGGGGAAAAATGATGAGGTTTTCGGTACGGAACTGCTGTCCGGTGACAATAACATGATTTTGTTTGACAAAATAACCGCACCACTGGCTGTGCAGGCGAAAATAAGGTACAGCGCAAAACCTGCCGAAGCTGTAATCACTCCTCGGGAGAGTGGCCGGATGAAGCTGAAATTTAGTGAGCCGCAAAGGGCTATTACTCCGGGACAGGCAGTTGTTTATTATCTGGGAGACTGGGTGGTGGGCGGCGGCACCATAGAAGAAAAGCTGTAACCCGGTTAATTATGTAAGAAATACTGGTTATTATGTGTACCGGCAATAAACTCAGGGTATAATACAGGGAAATTACCTGTATGGGAGATGGTAGCAATGAACTTGGCCCGGGGTGAAAAAATGTTTAAGGTCGTTATTGCCAGTAAAGCCTTCGGCGAAATTAACCCTGGCTACATGGGGCTCCAGCAATTGGAACTGGCTGCAAAAGTTGCCCGCAATGAGCAAATGAAAGCTGAAATGAAGATTTCCACTGATAAGGGCGCTATGTTGTATAAGTTCACTGACCTTGATGAGGCCGGTTTAAGGCGTGTTTATGCGGTTCTAAAGAGTTATGCCAGAGCTATGAATCAACCGGGTATTTTCAGGGAATATAATTTTATCGACTGCCGGGATGACGAAGAAATGAGGTTCCGTTATCTGCTGATTCCTGAGTACAGGGCGGTGACAGCGCTTTCGGGGAAAAAGACGGTGGCCTTATCTGAAGTAAAACAGGCCCTGAAATGCCCTGTATGCCGAAGTGAAATCAGGCCCACACAGCAGCAGTGTCCGCAGTGTGGGGCTTATTCATATAAAGGCGGAGGCCGGAGGTACTTCGAAAGTCAGCGGGCAAGTTATTTTCCGCGAGGCGAAAATAGTGAACAGGAACCTAAGATGCACCTGTGCAAGGTTGATTTTATCAATGTGCAAAGCAAATATCGCTGTACCCATGCCACCTGTGTCGCCGAACTGCCAATCTACCTTGGCTGTGTTTATACAGTAACACCCCCGGTCAAGCCGGTTAATTTCCATGTTGTGCTAAACAAACCCGAAGGTGTTGATGTAAGCAGCAGTATTTTACCTTCGATTTATGATACCCGCTATGTCAATTCCCAAGACCTGGAGCTGCTCAGAACCAACGATGCCAAGATGTTTTGCGGTTCTGATACAGTGCCCTACCTTCATGTCTCGTTCCCGGTATGGGATTATACTTCTCTTGAGGAAGTGGGGAGTCACGTAAACTATATTCTGGGCAGCTATAACAGATATATTGAACAGGAAGAGAGCACAGGGTGATAGCGCCCCGTTCCGCTGTAAGGTGGAACGGGGTTTTTCTTTAGTGTGTCATTTCTGCAGCCCTGTGATGGAACACTGTTACATAATGGAACATACCGAAAAACGGTATTGTTGTATCGGTATATAACAATTTTTCTGGTTAAATTCGATAAAAGTCATAAAAAAAACCAACAGAGTGTTCCTTCATGGAACAAATTATGATTCAAAGAATGATCAATTTATTGTCTGAGGAAAACCGTACAAGTTGCCGGAAAGTACGCCAAGGCATATAAATAGGGGGTTGCAAAATATTTTCTTAATGTTTACCCGCATTGGCACTGAAATTGCATATAAAATAAGCAGACCACAATCCGCTGACTGCTTCCGGCAAATCCCACACCAGGGGGTGATGCCATAATTGCAGGCGTTGTGTGGACATCTGTCCGGCAGCAGCGATTACTCCGGATGAATGGGTGCGAGGAAGCCGTGGACGCGTACTGACAAAACAAGGAGGAGATTGGAAAATGAGTGAGATGACAAGCCGGGAACGCTTTATGGCGGCATTAAAAGGAGATGAAGTTGACCGTTTACCTGTAATCAGTGTCTGCCAGCATGCAACCTATGAGCAGATGGAAAAACTGAACAGCTTTTGGCCTGATGCCCTGTATGACGGTGAAATGATGGCCAGGCTGGCCGGCGGGGCGCATGCGATACTGGGCTTTGATGCAGTCAGGCTGCCGTTCTGCCAGACCCATGAGGCCGAAGCCTTCGGCGCTACCCTGAAGGATGGCGGCAAAACGGGCCTGCCCAGTGTAAAGTTACACCCGTACAAGATTGGTGACACTGTTGAATTCCCTGATGACTTTCTGAAGCGGGGCCGGATTCCCAAACTGCTTGAAGGAATAAAAATCCTCAAGGAAACTGTTGGCGATAAGGTAATAGTCATGGGCGGTATCATCGGTCCCTTCAGTATTGCGGGCCAAATCATGGAGATTACCTCCATGCTGATGGAAGCCTACCGTAAGCCGGATAACCTGATTCATTACATTGAAATGGGAGAGCAGGCCGGTACGATGCTGGCAAAAGCCATGATAGATGCCGGCGCTGACGTCATCGCCGTAGAAGACATGATGGCATCACTGGACATGATCAGCCCCCCTATATACCGCAAACTGGCTCAGCCTTATGAAAAGAAACAAGTTGAAGCCCTGGATGTACCGGTCATTATCCATATCTGCGGCAAGCTTGACAGGATAATCGTGGATATAGCCCAAACCGGGTGTGCCGCCATCAGTGTAGAGCCTGTAGTCAATGTCCCGGCAGCCCTGGAGAAATTTAAGGAAGAAGGCATTACCACTCCCCTTATCGGAGCTGTTGATCCGGTAAATACCCTGTTCCAGGGAGATGTCGCCAGAGTCAGGGCGGAAACAGCGGACAACATTGCCAAGGGTTTTGCCATGATCTCACCTGGCTGTGCGGTACCTCCGGCCACCAAAACCGAAAATCTGATTGCAATTGTTGACACGGTAAAAGGCATATCTTGAAAAATTAAAAGGAGGAATACAAATGAGTAAAGAACAGATTTTGGCAAGGCTCAAGGATGGAGTAATTGAATATGACAATGAAATGGTAATCGGAGCAGCCAATGAAGCCCTGGAGCAAGGTATCGATGCCGAGGAGGCAATATTTGACGGCTTGGTTGCCGGGATTGAGGAAATCGGCCGTTTATATGAACTTGAAGAAATATTTGTTCCCGAAATGTTATTGGCGGCAGATGCCATGTATGCCGGCTTAAATATTCTGAAACCACATATGAAGAAAAAAGAAGGCGGCATTAAAGGCCAGGTTATCATGGGTGTTGTTCAGGGTGATGTCCATGACATCGGCAAAAATATTGTCAAGATGATGTTTGACGTAGCCGGCTTTGAAGTACATGACCTGGGCCGCGATGTTCCCCTGGAGACTTTTATTGAGGAGCAATTGAATACAAACTCCGACCTGGTCTGTCTCTCTGCCATGATGACAACAACTATGGTGGGAATGCCTGAGATCATCGGGAAACTTAAGGAGAAAAACCCCAATGTCAAGATTATGATCGGCGGCGCGCCGGTAAATGAAAACCTCGCCGGTCAATGGGGGGCTGACGGCTATGCCAAGGATGCCAATAATGCCCTTAAGGATGCTATTAATATGGTTGCTTCTCTGAGAGATATGCAGATAACAGAATAGATTTCAGAAAACTGTACCCTTACGGTATATAGGGGGGGGAGCTGTATGGCTGGTGATGTTTGTAGAAAAATCTGGGCAAAATTGCATCAAGGGGTTTTAAACTATGATGAAGAAATAGTCGTGAACGCATCCCGGGATGTACTGAACCATGGCCTTGATATTTATGAATGCATTATGCGGGGTCTCCTGCCGGGGATCGAAGAAGTGGGAGAGCTGTATGAAAGAGGCGAGTATTTTATAGCAGAAATGCTGATGTGCTCTGATGCTTTGTATGCCGGGCTGAACGTTCTGCGCCCCCACATCAAAAGAGAAAACAATGTGGAAAGAAAGCAGGTTGTTATCGGGGTGGTTGCAGGAGATATTCATGATATTGGAAAAAATATCATCAAAATGATGTTCGATGCTGCCGGTTTTGAGGTTCTTGACCTGGGCTGTGATGTACCCCTGGATAAGTTTGTAAATGAACAGTTGCGCACCGATGCCGAAATAGTGTGCCTTTCAGCCATGATGACAACCACTATGAATGGTATGAGTGAAATAATCAGCCGGATAAAAGAAAAGAGCCCTGGGGTGAAGGTGATGGTAGGAGGCGCTCCTGTTAATAGGTATCTGGCAAATCAATGGGGCGCCGACAGTTATGCGGATAATGCTAATAATGCCATCAAATATGCAATTGATATGGTATCTATATTAAAATCTCTGGACAAGCAGCGACAGGCCAATTAGATGTGACAGTAAACGACAAAATAATTCAAAATTAATATCAAATTTATTTTATGGTACTAGGCTAATTCGACACTGATTTTGGTTGGTTTTGTATTATAATTAATTTAGAGTAAAGATTATTATTTTAGATAAGGCAGGTACAGCATTTTTTCAATGACGAAAAATGAGGTGGGTGAACCTGTGGACCGTAAACTCAATAGAATTTACCGGTCTTGGGAAAAATTTATAAACAATTTTGAGATTGAACCTTATGTAATCAGGCCCCTGGTAGCGAATTCGTGGCATCGTTGCCTAAGGATGAGGGTTGATCCCTGTGCAACTTTGAGCGACCTTCGCCTCTTGAGCCAGGTACAGATTGAAAAACGTATCAAACGCAGGAAAAGGCTTATTGATGCCGCGATGCCTTTTATGAATCATTTGTACAACTTTGTCAAGGGGACTGACACCCTGGTCTGCCTGGCAGATGACCAGGGAATGGTTCTGGATGTTTTAAAAGACTCGGTTATCCAATACCGGACTAAACATTTGTGCCATCATATAGGATGTGACTGGAGTGAAGCTATTGCAGGGACAAATTCAATAGGGACGGCATTGATTGATAAAAAACCGGTACAGATCACTGCCAGTGAGCATTACTGTAAAGCCCTCCATGAATTGACAGGCTCGGCAGCCCCGATTTTCAGTCCCGAACGGGAATTGATGGGGGTTTTATGCATTGTTGGAATGTATCAAAATGTGCATCCACATACCCTGGGGATGGTCGTTGCAGCTGTAGAGGCAATTGAAAACCAACTGGTCAGTCAGAAGGCGTCTTATGAATTACTGATAGCTTATAACAAAGTAAAGACAGCCATAGAAACAATGAGTGACGGCTTAATTGCCATTGAGGCTGATGGACAAATTACCCAGTTGAATTCATTAGGGGCAAAAATCCTTCAGGTGGCCCGGGAGGACTGTCTCAGCAAACATGTATCTGACGTTTTAGGAGCCGACTTTCCTTTGCTGGATGCCATGACCGATGGGAAAGAGTTTGAAGACAAGGAATTTTTCCTGGACACACCTTCCGGGGGGACACGCTTTACCTCTACTGCCAGAGTCATCAGGGATAAAGAAGGAAATATCACCGGAATGATTGCCACACTGCGGGAAATGGATACAGTACATAAGCTTGTTCATAAAATGGTGGGAGCGCAGGCCACCCTGACCTTTGATCACATTATTGGCAATGACCCGCAGCTGCATTCCCTGATAAAGCGTGCCAAAAGGGTTGCCCGGAGCGGATCAACTATCCTGCTGCAGGGCGAGAGCGGCACCGGGAAAGAGATTTTCGCCCAGGCAGTGCACAATGCCAGCGGCCGGAGCGGGGGCCCTTTTATTGTGATTAACTGTGGCGCTATTCCGCGCGAACTGGTTGAAAGCGAATTATTCGGATATGAAGACGGCGCTTTTACGGGCGCCAGGAAGGGAGGCAGGCCGGGCAAATTTGAGCTGGCAAACGGGGGCACTATTTTTCTTGATGAAATAGGTGATATGCCCCTTGATATTCAATCCAGCCTGTTAAGGGTATTACAGGAGAGGCAGGTTACCAGAATAGGCGGTCAGAAAGCAATACCGATTAATACAAGAGTAATAGCTGCTACCAACAAGAATTTAGCCTGGGAGGTAGAAAAAGGCAACTTCCGGCTGGACCTTTATTATCGGCTTAATGTAATCACCTTTCAACTGCCGGGTTTGCGGGAACGTCCCAAGGATATTCCTTACCTTGCACAGTATTTTGTGGAAAAGATAAGCTGCAGACTTGGTCAAAATCCACCAACAATTACCCCTGAATTCTATAATTGCCTAACCGAATATCACTGGCCGGGAAATGTCAGGGAACTGGAAAATGTCATCGAACAGGCCCTGCACATGGTAGAATCAGGTATTTTGATTCCAGATCATCTTCCTTCAAGAATTTACTCATCACAAAAAAATACCTCCCCAAAAAGTATCCAGACACATAAACTGAAAAATGCTGAGGCCACTGTAATCATGAACACCCTGGAATCCAGCAACTGGAACATTTCTAAAGCTGCTGCAGTTCTGGGAATTGGTCGGAACACCCTTTACAGAAAGATTGACAGATATAATTTGCGCCAGGATAAAAGCCATGGTTAAGGACGGTTTTTTTGGAAAGGGGTAAAGATAATGCCTATCCGGGATTATTCAAAAGTGTTTGTCCGTTATGATTTGGTTACTGAGAGTCCGTATTATTCCATTAAGAGGAGTGCCGGGGAAAATCAGACCATGGCTAAGGTGATTGAATGTGTGATCCTTGGCGATCTTGACAACGTTGTCAATGTTGTCAAGTCAGCCCTGGAAGAAGAAGACCCTGTAGATGTCATTTACAATGGACTGATCGCTGGGATTAAAGAAGTCAGCATCTTATGGGATGAAGGGGTTTATTATCTGCCGCAGACCCTCCTGGCTTCTGATGCTATGCTCCTGGGACTGAAAATCTGTGAGGAAAGACTGGGGAGTCCGGTGCGGAAAAGGGGGCTCGCTATTACCCACACTGCCGAAGGAGATATTCATGATCTGGGGCAGAAGATTGTTAATGCCTTACTTCGGGCCAGTGGTTTTGAGGTTATTGACCTTGGCAAGGATGTTTCGGTGTCTGAGGTGGTCGAAGCTGTCAGGGAAAATAATCCTGATATTGTCTGTGGCACGGCTCACCTGAGTACAACCATGGGAGCTTTTAAGAGGATATCTGACAGGATGAAGGAAGAGGGATTGAGTGTTCCCTTTGCCTGTGGCGGAGGAGGGGGAGTGACCCTCTCTTTTATCACCAGCTTTGATTACGGTATTTATGGAAAGGATGCTTCTCTCGCACCCAAAATGGCTGAGGACGCGGAACGCGGGATGTCATGGGAAGGGCTCAGACGAAAATACAACGGCTGAGGCACCTTCCCTTTTTTTTAGTGTTCTTTCGGTTGTAACAGTGTTTCATTTCGTAACACTTCTAAAAAAGGGGAGCGGGCCAACCTGTACAAGGTCGTTTTGGAGAATAGACAAGGTTACACGGAAAGTGTTGTTCTGCAATGGAACAATAACCGGTTATTGAACATGTTTCAGGGAACAGCCCCGGATGGACGCATATCATTGAAATCAGAGCCGTATTAAGGGATGTACCTGCTAAACAATATATTTTACTGCACTCCCGGTTTTGGCATGGTTATTGCTTTATGTAATGTATAGATGCTTCTGGTGGAATTTTCACCGGATCAGTTATGCTCCGTTCCGGGAGGAGGTGTATCAGGTAACCCTATTATCCTTGTATTCTTTTAGCAGGTTGTTTAACGCCCAAGTAATTTAGTTAACAAAAGGAGGTTAGCAAGAATGCCGAAATATGACAAAATGGCTTATGCAAGCGCTGATGAAATGATTTTTGGCTCAGCAAAGAATCCTGTGAAGTACGGCCGTGATTTTACAGTCGGTGGAGGTTACGTTTATCCGGAGCTGGTGCCGCATCCCAGACCGGGCACGGAGTCCACGAAGAAAACCCTGGTTAAGGAATATGAGAAAATGGTTACCGATGTGCTTGATCGTTGTGTGGGCATTGGTATCCCGGGAATTCAGATTGAGCTGGAGCATGTCTATCAAATGACCAAAAACCCGGAATGGGGCGGGGAAATTGCAGCTGCAACCAAACACCTGCAAGAGGATTATTTCCGCAAGTATGGGCTCAAGAGCGCTATCAGGGCAACTATTGCAGACTACCGGAAGCCTGATGAGGAAGATATCAGAAGCAGTGTCGCCCTGGAAAACCAGTTAAAGACTTTTGAAACCAGCGCAGCAGGTGGAGCAGACAACCTCTCTATCGAATCTGTCGGTGGCAAGGAGATCTCAGACTATACCATTGTTCGGCAGGATATCCGGGGCACCCTCTTTGGGATAGGTGTTCTCGGGAGTCTGGATATGGAGTTTATGTGGCAGAAAGTTGTTGACATTGCGAATAAGTACGGGGCTACTCCCGGTGGTGACACCAACTGCGCCCAGGCCAATGTGGCCATGTTTATGGCCGGAGGATACCAGGACCGGTCTGTTCCGCATACCTTTGCCGCTCTGACTAGGGCTATCGCGGCGGCACGTTCCCTGGTTGCCTACGAACAGGGAGCCAAAGGTCCAAGTAAGGATTGCGGTTATGAAGATGTTATTATCAAGTCCATTACCGGAAATCCCATATCAATGGAAGGGAAGACATGTGCCTGTGCCCACAGCGACCTCCTGGGCAACCTGGTTGGAGCATGCTGTGACCTGTGGAGTAACGAGGCTGTTGAATACCATGATATGTTTGGCGGGACCACGGTGGCTGTGTTTGCTGAGATTCTCGGCTATGATGTGGCCCTCATGAATACCGCTATCGAACTCGGTAAGGCCAAGGATCTACAGGAAATGATGATTCATTCGGATAAGTACCGTGATACCCATGGTTTCATTCTTTGCCCGGAAAATGCATATCAGATTGGCAAGGCAATTGTTGCCAATAATACTTCCTACTATGCCAGGGCACGTGCCGCTGCTGTTAAGGCTGGCGAACTGATGCTCGGTGACAGTAAACTGCAGATATCCGCATTTGAAAAAGAATCGCTGGAATCAGCCATGCGTACCCTGGAAAGCCTTCCTGACAAAGAGGAAGACTTCATCAGTGAATGTACCGACATTTACAAGAAACTTATTCCTGGTTTTACTCTGGCCAATTATGGTCTGTAAACCGTTGGGAAGAATGTCATAAATTAAAGGAGGGACAAAGATGGCAACAGTGGCAAGTTATGCAAATATCTTTGCAAGATATGACCTCATTGGCTCGGGAGAGGCCAAAGGGGCAAAGGTTTCAAGCAAGGACTCCGCAATGCAGAAGGTTTTGGAATGTGTTCTGGAAGGGGACAGTGATAACATCACCGCTGTCGTGAATGAGGCATTGGCATCTAAAGATCCAATGACAGTTATCAATGATGGTCTGATTAGAGGCATGAATGAAGTCAGTAGATTATGGGATGAGGGGGAATATTACCTTCCTCAGGCTATTGTGGCATCTGATGCCATGCTTAAAGGATTGGATATCTGTGAGAAAAAACTGGGTAAGGCCCTGGAGAAGAAGGGTACTGTAATTACCCATACTGCTGAAGGAGATATTCATGACCTGGGACAGAAAATTGTGAATGCACTCCTCAGGGCCAATGGCTATAATGTTGTGGACCTGGGCAAAGACGTTCCTGTTGACGATGTGGTTGCGGCAATCAAGGAGCATAAACCGGTGATGGTAACCGGGACAGCCCTGATGACAACCACCATGACTGCATTTGAAAGGATTTCCAAGCGCCTGGTTAAAGACAATAATCCCATACCGTTTGTCTGCGGCGGCGGCGCGGTATCGCTGGAATATGTGACCGGTTATGAACTGGGGGTATTTGGCAAGGATGCTTCAGAGGCCCCCGGAATGGCCAATGACGCTGTAAATGGCTTGAGTTGGACCGAGTTAAGAGAGAAATGGAACAATTAATCACAGGTTGATGGATGGATGGTTGATTAATGGCTGATCGATGATTGATTACTGGCTGATTACTGGCTGATGCTGACCCGGGCTTGTGTATCCAGGCCCGGGTCAGTATTCCAATAAGTCAAACTACGGCAACGAGGGGAGTCTGATGATGAAAATTGACGTAATTAATGGACTGCTGGGATCAGGTAAAACGACATTTTTGTTAAATCTGCTGGAACAGAAGGACCTTTCGGAAAAAACTGCGGTTTTGGTAAACGAATTCGGGGAAATTGGCATTGACGGTGATATCCTCAGCGGACATGGAGCTACTGTGGTGGAACTCCCCAATGGATGCATTTGCTGTACCCTGACTGCCGACCTGCGCAGCCAGGTAAAGGAGATTGCCGAAAACTTTGCTCCTGACCGGCTGCTTATTGAACCAACCGGTATTGCTACCATAAAGAATTTACTGGGCATTCTGAACAGCCTGAGTCTTGAAAAATACATTGAAGAGATCCGGGTTATGATGGTGATAGATGCCGCCAATTTTCGGGAAATCGCTGCTCAAAACCGTGCTTTTGTGGAAAATCAGCTTAAGGCTGCACACACTATTATCATAAACAAATGTGACCGTGTAGATGCCGGTGAAATCAGCTGGATAACAGGCTTTATCAGAGAAATAAACAGAGCGGCGGGGATTTTGCTGACTATCCACGGGAGGGTTATGGGAAGAGATTCAGCCCAGGCTGGAGCTTTAATTACTGAAGAACCCTTCACCCAGCTTCTTCCGGAAATGCCCCTGAAGGAGTACGAGCAGTTCAGTACCTCCGGCAGCGGTATTTTTAACCTGACAAAGCTGAGAGACCTGTTCGCGGAAATAAACCGCAACACTTTTGGGCTTGTTGACAGAGTAAAAGGTGTTTTTCAGGTTGCCGATGATGAATGGGTGCGCTTGGACCTGGCGTCACGTGAAATTGCAGAAGTGGAGCTGGAAAAGGGTTTAGCGTCCAGCAAGATTATAGTAATTGGTACGGACCTCCGGAAGGATTTGCTCAAGGAAGAGATTTGGAAATGCCAGTTCTGAAAATTGACAGACAAATAAGGTAAAACTGCCAAATAGGGAGTGGTAATATGGTTCAAACAGGTATCGCGCTTGATTTGGGAACCAGCGGCTTCCGAGGACAGGCCGTTGATCTGGAAAGAAAAGAAATCATTGCAACTGTGCTTACTGCTAGGCATCCTCTGCCAGGGGCAAATGTCATGGACCATCTGAACTTTGCCATCGAAGCCGGACTGGAAACAGCCCATGGTGTGGTAATTGAGACAGTTAACCAGGTTATCAGTACCCTGGGCATACCAACAGAAGACATAAAAAGAGTGGCTGTATGTGGAAACCCCATACAGTTATCATTGTTTGAAGGAATTGAAATTAGGGACCTGGCATATGCGGGTGAGCGCAAAAAGAAGCTGTTGGGAATTGTGCCGCCCAACAGGGATGCTAAAAAGCTGGCAGCTTCCGATATTGCCGGTCTGTTGCTGCCATCCGGTGTGGAAGTATACATTCCCGCGGCAGTAAAGCACGAAATAGGGGCTGACGCCCTGGCCATGATGGTTCAATCAGGACTGCTGGAAAACAGTGATACTGCATTGGTTACCGATTATGGAACAAATGCTGAAATGGCGCTTAAAATAGGAGATAGGATAATTACGGGTTCCTGCGCGGCCGGACCGGCTTTGGAAGGACAGCATATTGAATTCGGAATGCTGGCGGCCCCGGGAGCCGTTCATGATATAGAAGCCGAAAAGGTTGGCTTTAGGTGTTATGTCCTGAACGAGAATATGCTCAGTGAACCGGGAGACCTGGTGGATATAACGGCAGGGACCGTTCTGGAAAAAGGAGCGGTAGGTGTTGCCGGAATTACGGGGACCGGTGTCATTTCAATTCTTTATGAGGGCATGGCCGCAAACCTTATTCGGCTTCCCCAAATCAAAACACCGCAGAAGAAAATACATCTGGGAAGAGATGTTGATTTTAATGAGCATGACATTATCGAAGCCGGTAAAGCAATAGGAGCAATCAGGGCTGGGTTTATCACCCTGGCAGCAGAGGCCGGGATAGAGCTGGAGGACATTAAGACCGCCTATATGGCCGGCGCTTCCGGAACTTATGTAAATGCGGGTAAGGCCCTGCAGGTTGGACTGGTGCCTCCGGGAGCCCAAAAAATCTATCAGGTTGGCAATACCTCACTGGCCATGGCCCGGGACATCGTGCTGGCTCCGCAGAAACTTTGGGATTTACAGGACCTGGCACGGGCCCTCAGGGCTAACCATTGTATGTTTGGGGAATCCCAGGTCTTTGAACGGGCGTATCTGCTGGAATTATCCCTTTGGGGTGAAGGCATGCCCTGGGAACAGTATCATAAATTCAGCAGGATGTATAAGCTGCCGCGTTTGATTGAACCATACGGAAAGCCTGAAATTATCAGGCTCTATGAACGAGACATCCCGGATTTGGGATACCGCGGAGTGTCCTATATAGATATAGTCGGAAAACAGTGCCAGATACAGTTTGAAGGCTGTACCGGGTGCGGCGCCTGTGTGGCAAAGTGTCCTGAAAAAGCACTGCAGCTATTGTCGGAACAGCAGGGGATAATATTGATCAGGCCTGACAGGTGCAACGGCACTGCCTGCAAGAGATGTGAAATAAGCTGCCCGCAAAAGGTCTTTGAGTTCGCCTTGATTCCTTTCAGTCCTAAAGGCTGCTAAAAATTTTACAACCTCCTCAAAAGGACCGTTTCCCTTTAATTTAAAGGTTTAATACGGTCCAATTTCTTTTCATAGGGGATGTTTCCGGTAATTGACAGGGAGTGTTTCCGGTAGTATAATTTAAATCAGAAAGATTCTGATTTGGGAGATGTAGAGCTATGATATATGAGAGCATACTTGAACAGCTATCTACCCAAAAATGTAAACTTACCCTGCAGAGAAGAGAACTGTTAAAGATTCTGATCAGGGCCAAGACCCCGCTGGCTGCCCGGGAAATCTATGACCGGATGATGAAGAAATATCCCAGTATGAGTTTTGATACGGTTTATCGTAACCTAAGCCTGTTACAGGACCTGCATATTGTCAACCGGCTGGATTTTCAGGAGGGCCGCAGCAGGTATGAACTTAACCGCACCCAGGACCATCACCATCACCTGGTATGTTTGAAATGCGGGGGTACCTGGAAACTTAGGGCCTGCCCGCTGGAAGGTATTAATATTAACAATACGGTCCCTGAAGATTTCAAGGTAACTACCCACCGGTTTGAAGTCTTCGGCTACTGCAGGCAGTGCAGGCAGTAGGTATTTTGATATTTTAATGCCAGATGGAGTTTAGGCAGTTTGTCAGAAAAGTGAGGGAGCTATCCAAATGAAGGAACTTATTATTGATGCTTTAATTGATTCAGCCATTATGATACCTTTTTTGCTGGTAATATATATTGGTATCGAATACCTTGAAATAAGAATGGGAGGCAGAATAAGGCAAAAGGTTCAGAATGTGGGCAAAGCCGGCCCCGCAGTTGGTACGGTTTTCGGAGTGGTTCCCCAGTGCGGGTTTTCGGTAATTTCTGCTGCCCTTTATTCCAAAAGGCTGATTACCATGGGAACTCTACTGGCAGTTTACCTGTCAACCTCTGACGAAGCAATCCCCATTATTCTGGCCCAGCCGGAAAAGATTGGAGTGCTGTTGCCTCTTCTGGCGGCCAAAGTATGTATCGCCTTAATTGCGGGATATTCTGTTGACCTTATACTGTCAAGGTCAGGAAAAGCCGCCGTTGAACGTGAAACATGTGCATCTCGGACCGGCAGCGAAGACGGGAACCACAGCGGCGCTGAACACGGGACTTACTCCCATGGGCACAGCCATAAAGATACCCAGATTCCGGACGCTGGAGAATGGGGTAAGGCCCTGATGCAGCATTCCAAGAATGAACATATAGGCTGCTGTGGACATAGCTGTACCCCGGATAAGAATGACATCAGGCAGTGGATTATTCACCCTGTTGTCCACACAATTAAGGTTTTTGGCTTTATTTTTGTGGTGACATTGTTTCTAAACTACATTATCTTTCAGGTGGGAGAAGAAAACCTGGGGAAATTTTTATTGGGGAACAGTACGTTCCAGCCTTTTCTGGTCGCCCTTATCGGGCTGATACCCAATTGTGCCGCATCTGTGGCAGTAACTGAGGTATTCCTCAAGGGGGGGATAAGTTTCGGTTCTGCGGTTGCCGGACTCTCGTCAGGCGCCGGTCTGGGGATACTGGTTCTTTTTAAGGAAAACAGGAACCTCAGGGAAAACCTCCTTATCACAGGGCTGCTTTTTGGGATTAGTGTGGCTGCAGGCACGATTCTGCATATTATCAATTTATAGGCATTATTTTCAAAAAGGCGGTTTTCATTTAAATGGTCAACAAGTGATTGTTATTGGCTGCGCGAGCAAATGCCGCGACTGATAACGTCTTTTTTTTGCATGAATTGGGTTTCGAATTATTTATGCATTTTTCGGTCATACTATTATAGACCACAGGTGACACGGGGAAGTCAGGACTTGGAGGTAACAGATGTGCTCAAAGGGAGGGAAATAATAAGCCTGCCGGTGATTGCTTTAAACAGTGGGAAGCAGCTTGGAGAAGTCAAAGACCTGATTTATGATTTTAGCGAAAACAGGGTTGTCGGTTACATTGTCGAGAATGGCGGGTGGCTTAGGAATTGTAAGGGGTTTCTTCACGAGGACGTTTTCAGGCGTGAAAATGAAAGCCTTATTATAGCTGATGAATCTGTAATCAAACCAATAAAATCTATCCCTGCTTTAAAGAAAACAGTGAGCGAACAAAGAGATATCAGGGGCCTGCGCGTTGAATACGAGGATGGCAGGAGCATCGGGGTAATTCGGGATCTGATTCTTGATGAAAAAACCGGGGAGATAACAGGTTATGAGATTTCGGACGGGATTATCGAAGACCTGCTCAAGGGGCGGTTTTCGATACCTAATACAGATGTCAGCATTGGTCCGGACCGGATCATTGCTTCTTCTGAAATTAGCGGGATAACTTAAAGGAGGGAAAACATGATGAACTGTCCTGCCTGTGGCAGCAAGGCTACCGGAAGGGTAGGGGTGGACCAGTATTACTGCTGGGACTGCTGTGTGGAATATAGTTTAAAAAGAAATGAAGTTAATATCTTTGAAGTAGCAGAAGACGGTACCCTGATGGTTTTGGGCGCTCAGGAAGAAATTTAGAATTCGATAAAGGGGGTGAGTACATGCGCAAGGGATTTTGGAACGGTTTACTTACAGGCGGTATTGCAGCAGTAGTTTTGACAATGTTTATGGCACCCCAGTATAAGAAGCAAAGAGGACCTATGTTAAAGGACTCCAGGATGGTCAAAAGAGGAGCGCGAAGGGTTATCAAAGGGGCAAAAAAAATGGCTGATGACTGGATGAAATAAAAAATGGACAGGACAAATACCAAAACAGTGTACCGGCGATTGTTTCTGGGAACAGTATCAATTGCCGGCTTGTACTTTCTTTACAGGGTTAAAATCATCTTTATTCCATTTATTCTGGCCTTTTTTATTGCCTACCTCCTGAATCCCTTGGTGCACTATGTTGAAAACAAAAAAGTCCCCAGAGGGTTGGCAATACTTCTGGTATATATGGTGGTATTCTGTGTGGTGACCTCAGTAATGGTTTTTGGTGTTCCATTTATTGTCGAGGAATTTAACCGGCTGGGGAAGGTTATTCCCAGGCTGACTGCGGAAATCAGGGGAATTATTACTGATATTGAAGGCAGCTACAGCAGGTTTAAGCTGCCACAGGGGATCAGAGATGTAATTGACGAGCAAATTGAACAGGGAGAAGCCTTGCTGACAAGTATTATCAGGGCAGCAGCAGATTCGTTGGTCAAGTTGTTTTCTTACCTGCTGGGACTGATTATTGCCCCATTTTTTGCGTTTTATATGCTCAAGGATGCGGAACAGATAAAAAACTCCTTTATATTAACCATTCCACGCAGATACCGCAGTGATGTCATGGCTGTCTTCAGAGACATGGATGAAATCATCAGCGGCTTTCTCAGAGGGCATGTGACAATATCCTTGATTGTAGGTCTGCTGACTGGGGCAGGCATGTACCTGGTGGGAGTGGAATTTGCCTTCATCATCGGGCTGATTGCCGGGATAGCCGAACTGGTCCCGTATTTGGGACCTTTTATCACTGCTGTGCCGGCGGTATCACTGGCCCTGCTTGATTCTCAAAAGACTGCGGTTTACGCCATTATAATTATCCTGATAGTGCAGCAGTTGGAGAATGCTGTGATTTCACCTAAAATTCTTGGAAAAAGCCTTGGGCTGCATCCGCTGGTAGTGATTTTTGCGCTCCTGGCAGGGGGCGAAATCTATGGTTTCGCCGGTATCCTTCTGGCAGTACCGGCTGCAGCGGCGCTGAAAGTGATTCTGCGCTATGTTTATCTAAAGCTGGTAGACGAGAAGGATACCGGTTAAATGCCTTGACAACAGTAGCAGCTTTAGGTATAATTTTAGCGAATTTGTAAATTACCATTCATTTACTGTTTACCAGGGTGGTGCCGCGAAAGACAGCCTTTCGTCCCTGGAGTGTTGTTCACTTCGGGCGAAAGGCTTTTAAGTCAGGAGGTAAATATGTTGACCGGAAATGAAGTCAGAGAAAAGTTTCTGAAATATTATGAAAGCAAGGGGCATATGATTGTTTCCAGTTCGTCGCTGGTCCCTCATGAGGATCCGACCCTGCTGTTTACCAATGCAGGGATGAACCAGTTTAAGGATGTATTCCTTGGTCTGGACAAGCGTCCTTATAAAAGAGCCACAACTTCCCAAAAGTGTGTCCGGGCCGGCGGGAAGCACAATGACCTGGATACTGTAGGCCGCACTGCCAGGCATCACACTTTTTTTGAGATGCTGGGTAATTTTTCGTTCGGGGACTACTTTAAACGTGATGCTATCAGCTATGCCTGGGAATTCCTCACCGAGACGCTGGGGCTGCCTGAAGAAAAGCTTTATCCTACAATTTATACCGACGACGATGAGGCCTTCCAACTCTGGCAGGAGGTTACCGGTGTGCCGGCGGAGAAAATAGTGCGCCTGGGTGAAAAGGACAATTTCTGGTCCATGGGGGATACGGGACCGTGCGGTCCATGCAGTGAGATAATCTACGACCGTGGCGAGGAATTCCGTTGTCAGGAACCGGAATGTTATATTGGAAAATGTGACTGTGACCGCTGGCTGGAGATATGGAACCTGGTTTTTATGCAGTACAACCGTGACCATACCGGTAAAATGACTCCCCTGCCCAAACCAAGCATTGATACCGGAATGGGGCTGGAGCGGATAACTTCAGTGATTCAGGGCGTTGCATCCAACTATGACACCGACCTGCTTAAAGATATTATCACAGAAGTGGAAAAAATGTGCGGCCAGAAGTACAGCGGAGATGAAAAAGGATTTCCCTTCCGGGTCATTGCGGACCATGCCAGGGCTTGTACTTTCCTGATTTCTGATGGTGTGCAGCCCAGTAATGACGGCAGGGGTTATGTACTGCGCCGGATTCTCAGGAGGGCAGTGCGGTTTGGCAAAAGTCTCGGGATTGAAAAGACGTTTCTGCATGAACTGGTTGATACAGTAATTGCCTTGATGGGAGCGGCTTATCCGGAAATTGCGGAAAAGAAGGAATATGTCAGCCAGATAATCCGGCTTGAGGAGGAGCGTTTCCATGAAACACTCCATGATGGGCTCAAAATTGTAGGTGAGATGGTATCCCGGGTCAAATCCGCCGGGGAATTGCGGATTGGCGGGGAAGATGCCTTTGTTCTTTATGATACATACGGTTTTCCCCTTGATCTCACGGAAGATATTGCCGAAGAAAACGGACTTGAAGTGGACCGCACCGGATTTGAAAAAGCAATGCAGCAGCAGCGTGAAAGAGCCAGGGCCGCCCGTCAGGATACCGCAATGCTGGCCGGTCAGGAGCTGTATGCAGATATTGCCAAAAAGCTGGGCATAACCGAGTTTAACGGTTATGAGCAGACCGCCTTCCGTGCCAACGTAGTTGGTCTGATTGTGGACAAGGAAGCTGTTCCTCAGGCTGAAGAAGGCCAAAAAGTAGAGGTTATCCTGGATAAGACGCCATTTTACGGTGAGAGCGGCGGTCAGGTGGGGGATACCGGATATTTGACCAAGGCAGGAACTGTGATCCGCATTTATGATACCAAAAAAGCCTTTAATGGTCTGTATATTCATTTAGGTGTGATTGAAAAGGGAATCCTATCCTTTGGTGACTTTGTTGAAGCCCGGATTGATGAAGAGCGAAGAACGCGGATTGCCCGGAACCATTCGGTAACCCATCTGCTGCATAAGGCTATGAAGGAGATCCTGGGTGAACATGTTAACCAGGCCGGTTCACTTGTTGAGCCTGACAGGTTGAGATTTGACTTCACCCATTTTCAGCCGGTTTCCGCTGAAGAGTTAAAGAAAATTGAAGCCAGGGTAAACCAAAAGATTATGTCCAATCTCAAAATTACCACTGAGGTCAGCAGCATTGAAGAGGCTAAAAAAGCAGGCGCAACTGCTCTTTTCGGTGAAAAGTACGGTGACCGGGTGCGTGTGGTCAGGATGGGTGATTACAGCATGGAGCTTTGTGGTGGTACTCATCTGAAGGTTACCGCTGAAGCCGGGATCTTCAAGGTCTTATCTGAAAGCGGAATCGGCTCCGGGCTGCGCAGGATTGAGGCTGTTACCGGGGACGGTATCATTACATATATCACGGAAAAGGAGCAGCTGCTTGAAGAGGTCAGCGCTGCCCTGAAGACAACACCAAATGAGCTTGCCAGAAGAGCTGAAGGTATTGTAAGGGAACTAAGGGAAAAGGAAAAGGAACTGGAGGCCCTGCAGGCCAAGATAGCCAAATATGAATCTCTGGAGATAATAGACCAGGTAAGGGAAATCAATGGTATCAAAGCATTGGCAGCTAAGGTGAATGCACCTGACATGGATGCCCTGAGGAATATGGGAGACATGATGAAGGATAAACTGGGCTCCGGTGTGGTAGTGCTTGGCAGTATCAATGACGGTAAAGTCAATTTGGTGGCTATGGCCACCAAAGATGTTTTGGATAAAGGTGTACATGCAGGAAACATAATCCGGGAAGTTGCCAAAACAGCCGGAGGCGGCGGCGGAGGCCGGCCTGATATGGCTCAGGCCGGCGCCAAAGACCCCGGTAAGATAGCCGAGGCCCTGGAAAAGGCATATGTGGTTATTGAGTCCCAGGTCAAATAGCTGGTTCTATAGTAAAAAATAACAAGAGTAAAAAATAACAAGCGCTGTGACAGCGCTTGTTTTAGTTACTGCAGGTATTCAGGTATCCAGTCAATATGGTCAATTTCCAGTCTCAGGATGTCATAATGGAGGTTTAAGTTCAGGTCACCAACTGTAATAACGAACTTTTTATCATTTTGAAAATCCAGCATAAATCTAGATACATGTTCGATAGGCCTTTTTCGTGTGTCACTGAAGTTCTCGGGGTCGCGACAATCAAAAACCGTTATTTCCACGAAACCGGTAGGACTCATACTGCATTTAACATGGAGGTTTTCAGGGCCGATATCTGAAAGAATTGATGCCAAACCAAATACAAGATCATCGTTTTGTCCCAGGAAGGCAATAGTCAGTTCATCAGGAGAATCCAAACGACCAAAAAAATAACCTAAGTCCTTACAATATCCCTGTGCCATAGTAACCCCTCCTTCAATTGGTTTAAAAAACCTCTTGAGGCAATACCAAGGCAACTCACGGATACCGGTTCAGTATGAGATTTTCAAAGGGACACTGAATGCTGTTGGCGGCATTTGGTAACAACCGGCGCCGTGCTAAAACGATGCTTTAGAATTACCTCACATTCATGCCATTTCCTGACCATATTGGAAATAATATATTTATCATAATTCTACCATACTTCAGCTTTTAATACCAGATATATAACGGAACAATTTTTTTGTCTGACAAGAGGAAAAAAAGGAGATTTGGAGAATACTACTATTATCAAAGTGCAAGGGAGGGAACCGATATGAACAGGAATTTTGAAGAGACAATGATGTTCAAGGTTAAGGCTGATGACTATGATGAAGTCAGAGATATACTTTTTAAAGTGCATGATGCCTTGAAGGAAAAAGGTTATAATCCTATCAACCAGATTGTAGGTTACCTGTTGTCGGGAGACCCTGCATACATAACCAGTCACAATAATGCCCGGAGTATGATCAGGAAAATGGAGCGGGATGAAGTAATTGAAGAATTGGTTAAGCATTACCTGCAGAAGTAATGGAGGGCAGCCAATGCCCTCCTTATTGTTTCTAATCCGAGATTCATAGAACTATTACAGTGGTGATGTTATGGAATACAGGGAACTTGGGCAAACCGGTATCAGGGTGTCAAGGCTTTGTTTTGGAGTTCTCACAGTGGGTCCTCTTCAGGCTGACCTTCCGGTTGATAATGGGGCGCAAGTCATCAGGCATGCATTGGAGAACGGGGTCAGTTTTTTGGATACGGCACAGTACTATAGGACTTACCCATATATAAAAGAGGCTTTGCAGGGCTATTCCGGGGAAGTGGTCCTGACTTCCAAGTCCTATGCCTATACCAGGAAAATGATGCAGGACGCTGTTGAAGAGGCTCGCCAAGAAACCGGACGGGATATGATAGACATTTTCCTGCTGCATGAACAGGAGTCTGCATTGACAATTAAGGGTCACTGGGAGGCCTATGAATACCTTCTCGAATGCAAACAGAAAGGCATCATTAGGGCAGCCGGCATCTCCACACATATGGTTGCAGCAGTCCGGGCTGCCTGTGAGATACCGGA
The DNA here is from genome assembly GCF_019008365.1 of Phosphitispora fastidiosa. Taxonomy (NCBI): domain Bacteria; kingdom Bacillati; phylum Bacillota; class Clostridia; order Eubacteriales; family Peptococcaceae; genus Phosphitispora; species Phosphitispora fastidiosa. Next base: position 80,401 of record NZ_JAHHUL010000016.1, read on the forward strand.
AGTTGATGTGATCCACCCTTTGTACAATTACAGAGGTGTAGGGATCACTGACGGTGATGTCAATGAAATGGGGCAGGCTATTGCTGAAGCCGTTTCCCGCGGTAAGGGTATCTACAGTATGAAAGCTTTAGGGGGAGGTAACCTGCTGGGAGAGTCCCGGGAGGCGTTTGACTTCGTCCTTGGCAATAAGGATCTGCATTCGATTGCGGTGGGAATGAAGACACTGGAAGAAGTCGAAATGAATGTCCTGATTTTCAGCGGCAGGGAAGTCCCTGATTCAATAAGGGACCGGGTGAGGTCTGTTCCCCGGAAGCTGCATATTGAATCATGGTGTACGGGATGCGGCAAATGTGCAGCACGGTGCACTGCTGAAGCAATTCGGATTGAGAACGGGAAGGCTGTGGCAGATTCTGGCCGCTGCCGGCTCTGTGGATATTGTGGTCCGGTATGTGAAGAGTTTTGTATTAAGATTATCTAGTAGGATGTTTGGTTTAAAAAATATATTGCAGAGGAATACTACGATTATTTGGCGGGGGTGGGAATGACTTGAGATTAATGGGTTTGGATGTCGGGACGAAAACTATCGGTGTTGCTCTGAGTGATCCACTGGGGTTTACCGCGCAGGGATTTGAAGTTATCAGGCGCAGGGGAGAAGAAAGGGATCTGGCCCGCTTGAGGGATATTATCGCTGAAAAGGAAGTAGACAGAATTGTGGTGGGGCTGCCCAGGAATATGAATGGCACTATGGGACCGCAGTCCGAGGTTGTCCGGGAATTTGCATCACTGCTGGAAGAGAGCTTTAAGCTTCCTGTCGCCTTATGGGATGAAAGATTATCCACCGTGGCAGCGGAAAAAATGTTGATAAGCGCTGATGTGAGCAGGTCCAAAAGAAAACTGGTGATTGACAAAATGGCGGCGGTTATGATTTTACAGGGTTACATGGATAGGAATATTAAGTATAATGAAGGGGAAAACGGATAAAATAGGAAAAGGTTGTTTTTGTTGACAACCAATGTTTGGTAATATACAATACATATACTTAATTAAATGATGAGGTGATTAAATGTCTGAAGAAACAGAAGTTCTTATGCTGACAGATGAAGAAGGAAATGAGCACGAATTTTCAGTTATTGACCTTATTGAATTGGATGGTTCTGAATACGCGATTCTGCTGCCAGTGGAAGAAAGTGACGATGACGAGGGCGGCGAAGCCATAATTCTCAGAATTGACAAAGACGATGAAGGCAATGAAATTCTCGTGGATATTGAAGATGATGAAGAATGGGAAAAGGTCGCCGATACCTGGGCATCAATGGTTGAAGAGGAGGAAGCATAAACTGCTTCTCCTTCTTTTTTTTTATTACTGCAGTAATCACAGAGGAATTAAATACAATATTGTCTAATATATCTATATCTTAGAAACAATATTTATGGCAAGATATGGGGTGTTGATTATGACCAGAAATGTAAAAATTGTTCTCCTGATTATTGCGGCGCTGTTAATTTCTGTGGTGGTTTCCTTTATTTCATTTATTGAACTGACCGGGAGAAGTGACCGGATTTTTCCTGGAGTCTCCCTTAAGGAGGTCAATTTGGGAGAACTGACCCAAAATCAGGCGGCTCAGGTGCTTGAAGATTATATCGGCTCACTGCAGGACATGTATATAAATGTGAGCTTTAGTGGAGGCAGCGGCAGGATGAGGGTAGCAGACACCGGGCTGCAGGTTGACACAGATAAAATAGTTCAGGCAGCCTGGGCGGTGGGCCGGACCGGAAGCTACCTGCAGCAGTGGCAGGAACGTAAGGCTGTTGCGCAAAACGGCAGGGAGATTCCTTTGGAAGTCAATTTTTCGCCGGATAAGGTCAGGAATATACTTAATGATATCACCAGGGAGGTCAGAGTGCCTCCCAAGGATGCCAGGCTGGTCATAACGCCACAGGAGATTGTTGAGATAGTTGAAGGCGTCAATGGTACCGAAATTGATTTTGAAGAAGCTTTCAGCCAGTTAGCGCCTATTTTTCGGGATGACCGTGAGCCGGCGATAACTGTCAGCTTTGTAGAAGTTAATCCGTCAGAGACTACTGAGGAGGTAATAAACCTACGGATAAACGGCCTGCTGGCTCAGTTTACCACCCGTTTTAACGCTGAGAATACCAATAGGTCTGAAAATGTCAGGGTAGCTGCCATGGCTCTCAACGGAAGAATGATTAAACAGGGGGAGTTTTTTTCATTTAACGATGTCGTTGGACCGAGAAGCCAGGAAGCGGGCTATAAAAACGCCAAGATTATCCTGAATAATGAATTTATAGACGGCCTTGGCGGGGGAGTCTGCCAGGTTTCCTCCACGCTGTATAATGTCCTGCTCCGCGCCGGAATCAATGTTACCGAAAGGCATAACCACTCACTGGTTGTCACTTATGTTCCGATGGGCCAGGATGCAGCAGTTGCCTTTGGAGCTAAAGACCTGAAGTTTACCAATAACCTGCCATGTGCCGTAATCATTAAGGCATCAATGACAAGGGACACGGTAACCTTGAAGCTTTTTGGGGATAGTTCGCTGAAAAAGAACATCAGGATTGTAAATAGCACAATTAAAGAATACCCCTTCAAAATTGTATATAAGAATGACGCGACTCTGCCGAAAGGGCAGCAGACTGTTGCTAGTAACGGTCAAAACGGTTACCGGGTTGTTTCAAAAATGCTGGTATATGAGGGGGGGGCGCTGGTGGAATCAAAACAGCTGCCTTCCAGCTACTATAAGCCTTTGGACCAGGTCGTCAATGTTGGGGTAAAACCGGTGCAGGCGGCGCCGGGCACGGGTGTCCCCTCAGGAGGCGGGACACGGCCTCCTGGAGATGCAAATCCTCCGGGTCCAGCCGGTCCCCCGGAAGAAACAACCGCTCCGGGAGGAATTACTCCACCGGCGGAGAACAATCCACCCGAAGAGACAAGCCCGCCGGAAGAGACAAATCCGCCGGAAGATTCTCCTGAACAGGCTGAAGACACCTTCGAAAGGCCTGTTACGATACCGCCAAGACCATAATCAAAAGACTTCTAACGTTAGCTGGGGATTAGTCTCCATCTGACGTTAGATTTTTTTTGCGGCAAGATTAAAGATACTTTGCATATACATATTACTGATGTTTAGTCTGGTTGGAATAAAGAATTGAAAGGGGAGAAAAAATGAAGAAAATAGTGTTTGCGGGGCGGAATGATTCCGGTAAGTCAACTATCCTGGGAGAGATATATAAGGGACTAAAGTCAAAAGACTACCAGCCCCTGGCTGTCGGCTCGGGGGTTCAGGATGAGAAGCCGTATCTTCTAAAAGGCATTGAGGCCACTTATCTGACTGTTGCCATCCCTGAATCGGGACATGACGTAATTACAGACATAGACAGGGTGGTTAGGAATGCTATTAACCTGATAAAGGAAAGAAATTTACTGATCCAGCACGCCAAAAAGGCGCTGGAAGAGCTCAACAAGGTCAGGTCGGTGCTGGATTTAGGGCATCTGTACCAAAAGGATATTCCAACGGTGTCCGCAATCCCGGACGTAATTTTAATTGAGGCAGTAGGTATAAATGACGGGTACAAATCTGAGGAAACGAGGCGCTTGGGGGACATTCTGGTAACAATTGTGCCGGCTGGGATTAAGACGGAAATTATTATGGAACAGGGAAATACCCTGCTTGATGAGGCGGATATTCTGGTGGTCACCAAAATAGATGAAACAGCGCGGGATATCGCCACCACAACGATAAAGCTACTGAGGAGGATATACCGGTATAAACCAATTATTCCCGTAGTTGCTACCCAGGGGGTCCATATGGACCTGGTCCTGGATGAGGTATTGAAGAGACTGGCTGACCCTGTCAGGCTTTTGGAAAATGAGGAAAAGGGAAGGAAAAATCCAGCCCTTAGAGTTTGATTAAAGGGAGACCTGTTGTCCCATCCTAAGGAAAGTTGTATAATAGTGTAGAAATATATGACTTGTCTGAAGGAAGTGATCAATATTGGAAACAGGTATTCCTGCGGTCAGGAAAGGGACAGGCATGGGGCGCAAGATAATTATGGGTCTGATAATATTGGGGTTACTGCTATCTGCAGGACTACTATTGGCTTATTACCAATTTAATGAACTGCTGCAGCCTCCTGCAGCCTCCGGTATTGTGTCTGAACAGACTGTGGTTGTCCCTCAGGGTGCCAGTACCGTGGGTATAGCAAATATTCTCAAGGAACAGGGATTAATCAGGAGCAGCGGCGCTTTCAGGGCTTATACCGCTTACCGCGGACTGGACAGCAGTCTTAAGGCCGGAGAATTCAGCCTGAACACAGGGATGAACGTTCCGGAGATTGTAGCCCGGCTGGTTCAGGGTGAGACTGTTACATTATCCTTCACTATTCCGGAGGGCTACAATATTACCCAAATTGCGGACAGGCTGGCTGAGATGAAAATCATTGACCGGGACAAGTTCCTGGAGCTCGCGGCAACAGAGGATTTTGACCATGACTTCCTGCAGGGAATTCCCAAAGGACCGGACAGGCTGGAGGGATATCTTTTCCCTGATACTTATAAGATTACCAGGGAAACAACGGAAAGAGAAATCATCGCCATGATGTTGGGCCGTTTTGCCAGGGAAATCACTCCTGAGTTTGAGGCGGGAGCTGCTGATATCGGTCTGACGGTTCATGAGGCGGTTATATTGGCATCAATTATTGAACGTGAGGCTCAAAAAGATGAGGAAAGGCCTAAAGTTTCGGCCGTCTTTCTGAACAGGCTGAAAAAGGGCTGGAGACTGGAATCCTGTGCAACTGTGCAGTATGCGCTTGGCGAACAGAAGGCGCGGTTGTTGAATAAGGATCTGGAGATTGACTCACCCTATAACACATACAGAAACGCAGGTCTTCCGCCGGGGCCGGTGGCTTCTCCGGGAAGCGCTTCCCTTAAGGCGGCGGTCAATCCGGCTGATGTGGATTTTATGTTTTTTGTTGTTTCTGAGGATGGCCAACATGTCTTCAGCAGGACCTTAAATGAACACAACCGGAACAAGGCCCGTTATATTGGAGGGCTGTAATGGTCAGTATAATAAACCCGCAAATTGAAGAATATATCAGGGGACTGGCGCCTGAGAGACCGGATTACATGCTGGAAATGGAGAGGTATGCTGAGGAAAACTATGTTTCTATCATTCCTCCTGAGGTTGCCCAGTTTCTTACCACTCTGATTCACCTGAGTCAGGCCCGGGAAGTTCTCGAAATCGGCACCGCTATTGCGTATTCCACCATCTGGCTGGCTTGGGCGGCAGCCCCGCGTGGGGGGCATATTACTACTATTGAGATTAATGAGCGGCGGGCGGCGGCGGCGGTCGAAAATATTCGTCAGGCCGGATTGGAGGATAAGATTACCCTCCTTAAAGGACATGCGGTAGATATTGTGCCTCATTTAAAGGATGAGTATGACTTTATCTTTATAGATGCGGCGAAGGGGCAGTACGGCTGGTTTTTTGAGGAACTGTATCCGAGATTAAAACCGGGAGGCCTCCTGGTTTCTGATAATGTGCTGGCTGAAGGAGCTGTGGTGGTTCCTGAGGAGGAACTGCGGCACCGCCAGAAAACGGCTGTGCGCCGGCTCAGGGATTACCTGAGGATGATTACATCTCATCCAGGGCTGGAGACGACCATTATCCCTTTTGGGGACGGTCTCGCGGTCAGTCTGAAGAAATAAGGAGTGAATAAGTTGAGGAAACCTGAGCTTCTGGCGCCTGCCGGTGATCTGGAAAAACTGGTAATGGCGATCCGGTACGGGGCGGATGCGGTTTATATCGGAGGCAGGGAATTTGGCCTGAGGGCTGCCGCCGGCAACTTCAGCCCCGAGGAAATGGGCAGGGGAATTAAATATGCCCATGACCAAGGTGCCAAGGTCTATGTTACCGTTAATATTTTTGCCCATAACCGCCATCTTGAGCATCTGCCGGGATACCTGGCAGAGCTGGCGGAACTGGGCGCTGATGCAGTGCTGGTCTCTGACCCGGGGGTATTTGCTGCTGCCAGGGAGGCGGTTCCCAACCTTCCGGTACATATCAGTACTCAGGCTAATACCACCAACTGGGCAGCTGTGAAGTTCTGGGCGGATCATGGGGCTGAGCGTATAGTCCTGGCCAGGGAATTATCCCTGGTGGAGATAATGGAAATAAAGGAAAGAGTCAATATTGAACTTGAAACCTTTGTACATGGCGCGATGTGCATATCCTATTCGGGCAGATGCCTGCTGAGCAGCTTGATGACTGGGCGTTCGGCCAATCTTGGTGAATGTGCCCAGCCCTGCAGGTGGAAATATGCGCTGGTAGAGGAAAAAAGGCCTGGGCAGTATTTCCCGGTTGAAGAAGACAGCCTGGGGTCTTATGTGTTTAATTCCATGGACCTGTGCATGATAGAGCATATCCCTGAGTTGATAGAGGCAGGAGTCAACAGCTTCAAGATTGAGGGCCGGATGAAAAGCGTTCACTATGTGGCTACTGTTGTCGGAGCTTACCGGAAGGCCATTGATACATATTTTGCCGACCCCGGGGCCTATACCTTTGATCCCCGGTGGCTGGAGGAGATTCGGAAGGTCAGCCACAGGGAGTATACCACGGGGTTTTTCTTTGGCCGGGAGAATCTGCGCGGTGAAAATACGGATACCTCCAAGTACCGCAGAGACTACGATTTTGTTGGTATCGTCAGGGAATATATGGCGGAAAAAGGAATAGCCGTGATCGAACAGCGCAACAGGTTTGAGACCGGAGATATGCTGGAAATAACAGGTCCGGAAACAGGCGTGTTTTATCAAAAGGTGAAACAGCTGGCTGATGCTGAGGGCAACACTATTGACAGTGCGCCACACCCGCAGCAGATAGTTATCATGCCTGTAGCTAATCCGGTAAAACCGCTGGATATGCTGCGCCGGGAAAAGGCCGGAAATCAGAGCTGAATCAGAGCTGAAGAGGGGGGATTCAATATCCGTGGATAAGCTGCAGATTAAGATTAGAATGGAACCAAAAGACATATTTTTTCTGGATAGTATAATTGAGGCGTATGATGGGCTGGCTATTGTCAGTACCGGAAACCCGGGGACAGGGGAGGTTATTGTCCACGTGACCCCGGATACTTATGAAGATGTAATGGATATCCTGCGGAACCTCCCCAGGCCGGTAAGTATACATGTCTAGGATTTAAGTATTCTTTAAGGTAATCATATCAATTAAATCTTACGATAAGCCTGATATAATTCTTAAGAACTTCTTAAGAAACTGTATGAAATTTCCTCACTGAGTTCATCCTAGAGGGAGCGGCATTAATGCTGGATTACTGTACTCCGGAGGGGAAATGTGTGTATAACAGAAACAGGAAACGGACCATTCTCTTATTTTGGGTATTTGTTATTATTTTCTGCAGCCTGGCAGCACACCTGGCTTATATACAAATTCATGAAGGCACCTTGTTAAGCCAACAAGCCCTGGCCCAGCAGACACAGCTGATTTCACTGGAAATACCGCCAAGGGGACAAATCCTTGACCGTAACCTGATACCAATGGTCAGCTGCCATGAGGCAGACCGGGTAATTGTATTTCCTTGGAATTTGAAAGACAGGGACAGAGAAGCACGATTGCTGGCCGATGTTTTGGGTATGGATGTTTCACAAATAATGGAGTACTTCACCTCTAAAGCCAGGATGATTCAACAGGACCTGACTTCTGTGCAGGCTGATGAACTGAAAAGCCTTTCATTGCCCGGAATTATCGTGGCTAAGGCTAAGATTCGTGAGAGGAAACCCGTCCTGGCAGCTCATACTCTTGGTTTCCTGGGTATTGGTGAAACCAGGGTAAGCTGGGAGGGGAAAATGGGTATAGAAGCCCTCTATAACAGTGAACTTAAAGGAGCCGTTCCCCGGTCTGCAGCAAGGGTATTCCTTGATGCCAAGGGAAAGATTATCAGCGGTCTGGGGCTGCGGCTTGAAGAAAAGACTATTGATAATGAACGTAAAGATGTTGTGCTGACTATTGACCGCCAAATCCAGGAAGCAGTTGAGCAGGCAATGGAGAGGGCAGGTGTCAGAGAAGGCGCAGTTGTCGTTATGGAAGCAGGTACGGGAGATATTCTGGCTCTTGCCAGCAGGCCCGACTATTATCTTGGAGATGGAAATCCGGAAGAAGGATATTCGGAGTCATACCTCAATCACGCGCTTTTGCGCTATCAGCCGGGGTCTGTATTTAAGGTGGTGGTTGCTGCCGCCGTCCTGGAAGAAGGGCTGGTGAAACCGGAGGAGACATACCTTTGTGTTGGAGAAAAAGACGATATTGTGAAGTGCTACCGCGAAGAAGGACATGGCTTGATCACTTTTTCCCAGGCTGCCGCATACTCATGTAATCCGGTTTTTGCAAGACTGGGACTTAAACTGGGAGCCGAAAAGCTGGTTTCATACTCTGAGCTGTTTGGGCTGGATTCTGCAGATATAGGCGGCTATCACACTGAAGACACAAAAGATAGGTTGAACCTGATTGGGCAGGAGTTTAATCTTGTTAACGCCAGCCTTGGTCAGTGGCCGATTGAAGCCAGCGTTGTCCAGATAGCCGGCATGATGAATGTGGTTGCCGGAGGCGGGATATATAATCCGCCGCGGCTGGTTAAAATGGTCGTTAATGACGGGGGACTGGTGGAACGTGTTATAGAACCGGGAGAAAAGCGCCGGGCGGTATCGGAGAATACCGCAAAGATACTGCAGCAGATGCTGGAGAGGGTAACCCGGGAAGGCACAGGTAAAGAGGCATGGGTTGAGAATTGGGGGAGTGCGGGAAAAACCGGTTCCGCTCAATCGGGAAATGGGCGGATTGATGCCTGGTTCAGCGGCTATGCTCCATTAAATAGCCCTCGTTTTGTGGTTACTGTATTAGTAAAAGATGGCGAAAGCGGCGGCCAGACAGCGGCCCCGCTCTTCCGGGAGATAATGCAGGAAATTTTGCAGTTGGAGAAATAGTTGCTAATCTGGTACGATATGGGTTAATATTAATAGAGGTAAACAAATTGTTTAAAAATAACAATAAATTTGGGGGAAATTATGGATGATTACGCAAGAAGGCTCGTCTTTGGTGAGGGTCCGCCGGATTTTCCACCCGAGCGCCTGGTTCAGGATACTGATTTAATGGTTGCCCATGGGATAGGAATTTCTCTGGTTAAAAACGGCATCAGCCTTCCCGAAGGGAGCCATACTCATGAGTCTTATGAATTTTTGCTGCCTTATGAGATGTCACACATAAGACTTGAAAAACAGGAGTTTATCCCTGAAAAGAATTTTTTGTATTCAATTAATCCATATCAAGCCCATGGGCCTGCAAGACCTATCAATAACTGTTTTTTTTCAGCTGTGATGATAGACCGCGCCTTAATTCGGAAAGTGTCTCGTTCCATAAGCGGCAAAGAAGATGTTTTTTTCAGCACTAAGGCTAAAGTGCCTGTTACCGGGTTTAATGAATTATTTAGGCTGTTTTTCTCTGAGGCCAATAATAAGCAGCAGGGTTATGAATTAATCCTGGACAGCCTGGCGGTACAGATTGTCGTTAATTTGCTCCGAAGGGTCCAGAATAGTGTTTCTTTCCCTGTGAGGGAAAAGAATTATTATGAGAAAAAAAACATTAAAAGGGCTGTGGAGTTTTTGATGGAATCCTATGATGATGGTCTGTCGTTAAGTGACCTGGCCAAGGTGGCAAATCTCAGTCCTTATCATTTTATAAGGGTATTTAAGGCGGAAACCGGAAAAACCCCCTTTGAATATCTGCTGGACATAAAAATTGACAAGGCATCGCAATTGCTTAGTGCGGGAGGCCATTCCATTACCCAGGTCTGCTACATGACCGGTTTCAACAGCCTGAGCCATTTTATTACGGCTTTCAAAAGGAAAACAGGAATGACCCCTTCACAATACCGCAAGAGAATATAGACTGATAATTAGGGCTTTTCTCCGACTTTTATAGTTACAAACTGTGTATGTCCTTCCCTGAATACCTGAACAACAACATTAGCTCCGATTTTAGCGCTTTTTAAGTTATTTGTGACATCATCAGGTGTTTTCACCTTTTTCTTATCTATTTCAATGATGATGTCTCCTTTGCGCATTCCGGCCTTTTCTGCAGGGCTGTCGGGAACCACGTAGGCGACAATGGCTCCATCGGTATCAGCGGAGCCGAAATAGTCGGCCAGTTCTTTATCCATAGGCTGGAGATAGACACCGATATAGGGCTTGACAACCTTACCTTTATTTACCAGTTCATCAAGAACTTCGTTAACTGTAGCTACTGGAATAGCAAATCCAATCCCTTGGGCAGAGGCGTTAACTGCGGTATTAATTCCGATTACCTGGCCGGCTGTATTGAGAAGGGGACCTCCGCTGTTGCCGGGATTGATGGCGGCATCTGTCTGCAAGAGGTCTTTGAACATGCGGTCAGATATTTGTACCGGGCGTCCTTTAGCGCTGATAACTCCGACAGTAACGGTATGGTCAAGACCATAGGGGTTCCCGATAGCGATTACCCAGCTTCCGACTTCGGTTTTATTGGAATCACCCAGTTGCAAAACAGGCAATTCCTTGTTAACAGATACCTTGAGCACAGCCAGGTCCAGTTCCTCGTCAGAGCCGATCACTTCTGCACTTAAAGGCTTCTCAAATCCGGAGATGGTAACTTCAATTTTAGAAGCCCCATGGATTACGTGTTCATTTGTAATGATAAGGCCACTCTTGTCAAAGATAAAACCGGTTCCGATTCCCGTTGATATGTCCGGATATGGTTCGTAGTCAAAATTCCTGCCGAAAAATTCCCTGAATAACGGGTCATTCATATATGGATTCCTTTGTGATGACTGGGCAGCAAATGACTCGATATTCACAACTGCAGGGCTGGCATTTTTAACGGTTTGTGAAATGTCTGCCGGCCCGATTTTTACAGGTTCCGCTCTATTACCATCCTCTGCCACCACCGCCGGGGGGAAATAGAACTTGTAGGCAGCAAATCCACCGGCCATAAACATAGCTCCCATAAGAAAGCCAAGGATGATCACACTTAGTAGTGAGAAACGTTCTCTTAACTTAATCAAATCTATCACTCTCCTTTTAAGGTTAATTATAAAAGAGGATTTAGATTAATCAATGGCAAAAATGTGAACAAATTGTGAAATTCTATTTACTGCGGGGGGAACATTATATTTAGATGTTGAAAAATCAGAGGGAAGGTGTCCCAGATTGCGCATATACCATCACAAACCTTATCTGCGGATTACCGTTTATGTATTTACCATAGTTTTTCATGCCAATTTACTTGCCAGGGCTGTCCTTGAAAGCAGGTACTGGATTGGGGCAGCGCTTTTCATCCCCGTAACCGCTATATCACTGGCCCTGATAAAGTATGTCCGGAGAACGGTCACCGCTGTGTATCTTAACGATTTGGAGATTACCGTGAAAACCCTTTTCAGGCACGAGAAGTCTGAAATTGACGCCATAACGGTTAAAGGCCGGGAAATTATCTCCCGAGATGGGAAAAGATTTGTTTTTAACCCCCGGCGGGGGGGATTGCTGACCGAAAAACTTGGTACTGCCGGAGGCAGGGCAGGAGGGTCCGGGGATTAATCCCGGACCATTTTTCTGAGGTAGTATCCTACATATCCCACTGCCACCATCGCTGCGAGGTGTGAAACCCACCAACCTGTTCCGAGGAAGGCCCAGGTTCCAATATCGTATCTGTCATCTATGTTTCGCATTAGTTCACCCCCTTTTGAACTTGATACTATTATGCTGCCCACTTAATGAAAATAGTTATATCTAATTAATAAAGTATATGATAATATAGTAGTAAATACTGGTAAGAGTTTGCGTTCAAGTACTATAAATTCCCGGTTATTGGAGATTATGCGGAAAAACAGGTACAATGTTGAGCAGCCCGCAGGGGTTGCTTTTTTTAGAGGGCTTTTGGAGTTGCCCTTTTAAATGGTTGATTAGGAGAAGTGTGATAAATGGAAAGCAATGACATTGAAGAAGGCGTATCAAAACAAAGCCTGCTGGGGACAGGTCTCGTTATTGTTTCTGCCGCCAGTTTTGGCTTGATGGCGATATTTGTAAAGTATGCTTATGCTGTTAATTTAAATATATTAACCCTCCTCAGCCTTCGCTTCGCCACTGCCGCAGCGGTTATGTGGCTGATAGTGCTGTGGCGCAAAGAAAATTACCGGATTGGCAGAAAACAGGTATTATATCTGGCCGGCATTGGTGCTGTTGCCTATGGGCTGCAGTCAACGTTCTTCTTTAATGCGGTCAGGCTTACCTCGGCATCAATGGCAGGAATACTTTTATACCTGTACCCGGTTATTGTTACTTTGATATCAGCCGGATTGGGTGATGAGAAGTTCACCTGGAGGAAGATGGTATCGTTATTTGTCAGCTTGAGCGGATTGGTATTGGTTGTGGGACTGTCGCTGGAAAACCTGAATATGGCCGGTGTCCTGTTTGGACTGGGAGCGGCGGTTGTCTATTCTGTTTATCTGATTGTGGGAAACCGTGTTTTATCACAAAATAACCCCCTGATAGTATCAGTATATATTATAACTGCAGCAGCGCTGGTATTTAATATTATCGGTTGGACCACAGGTCAGGTTGAACTGGATATCGGTTTAAGAGGCTGGATATCCATCTTAGGACTGTCCCTTGTTTCAACAGTTGTGGCAATTCTGACTCTCTTTAAGGGGATGAAGCTGGTCGGGCCTTCGAAAGCTTCTATTATCAGCACCTTTGAGCCGGTAGTAACAGTAGTGGTAGCTTATGTCATCTTTGGTGAAAACCTGCTGCCGATCCAGCTTGCCGGGGGTGTTCTGATCCTGGCAGCCGTACTTATGATTCAGTGGGATGGCTGAGATGGGAGAAACATCAAAATATTTGGGAGGGAGCGCTAATGCTCCTTCTTTTTTGTTGACAAAATAACTTTAACCATATATGATATAAAAAAAGACTCATATAAACATAAACTCATATATAAGCATTAACAAAGGAGGTAAAATAGTGGAAAAAGGAATGCGGTATTTTCCAGTTGGATTGTTTGCCAGCGTAATGGGACTTTGTGGCTTATCGATTGCTTACCAACGCTATGAAGAGGTTTTTCATTTAAGGCTCGGCATAGGTTTTCCTCTGCTGTTGTTAGCTTATGTTGTATTCATTGTTGTTACAGGTGCCTACCTTTTGAAATTGGTTAAATATTTTCCCGATGTGGTAAATGAATTTAACCACCCTGTTAAAGCCAACTTCTTCCCAGCCTTTTCGATAAGCCTCCTGTTATTGAGCATCGGAACGATGGATTATCAACAAACTGCAGCTCATTATCTTTGGTTAGTTGGGGCCACAGTACATATATTATTTACTATTGTTATCATTTCCCGATGGATTAACCATAAATACGAATTAGTTCAATCTAATCCTGCATGGTTTATACCGGTGGTGGGTAACCTGATAGTTCCAATAGCGGGGGTAAATTTCGCTCATCACGAAATATGCTGGTTCTTCTTCAGCCTTGGTTTATTCTTTTGGATTATTTTATTTACTGTAATCTTCTACAGAATCATTTTTAATGAGCAGCTGCCTCAACAAATACTGCCTACTTTGTTTATTTTAATTGCACCACCTGCGGTAGCTTTTATTTCTTATACCAAATTAACAGGTCAAATTGACAGCTTTGCCCGTGTATTACTTTATGTTGCCTGGTTTTTTGTAATTTTGCTCTTATCGATGGCCAGAAACTTCGTAAAGATAAATTTCTTTGTATCCTGGTGGGCCTATACATTTCCTTTGTGTGCAGTTACTATTGCCAGTACCCTGGCATACAAAATGCTTAAAGTGCAGATGTTCGGCTGGGTAGCTACAGGTTTATTGGCGTTAACTTCCATAGTAGTTTTTACGGTATTATTCAGAACATTATCTGCATTTAAACAAAATAAAGTCTGTGTTCGTGATATGTAAAGACAGCAAATCATCGTGAAACCGTTCGCCGCCAAATTATATTCTTGACGGTTCCAGAAGTCCGTTAGACCACTTGAAACGATCATTCAGAGAATACTATTTTGAGAATGACAAGTTGAAATGCTACTATATGTATAGACTAATGGTAATAGTTATATGAATTAATGGCAAGACGTGGAAAGTAATTTGAAAGCGCTGTGATAGAATTCGAGGATTGCTAAAAGAGCAATGAATATCTTTCGCAGCGCTCTTATTATATAAGGGAGTTTATTAATAACGGAGGTGATTAATAAGTTTAGATGCAATTCCTTGGTTGCTAAATTAATTATTTAGAGGGGGAATTATTAATGGCATCTCCAGAAAGAGAAAAAGAGTTGTTTGCGGTTTTGAAACAGGGGGTTATAGATTATGACGAGGATGCGGTAAGAGAAGCCGCCCGGAATGCAGTTGATGAAGGCATTGATGCTTATACAGCAGTATTTGAAGGTCTTGTTGAAGGAATGAACGAAGTTGGGAGGCTGTACGAAGAGCAGGAGTATTTTGTGCCCGAGATATTAATGTGTGCCGATGCCTTGTACGCCGGACTGGAGATTCTGAGACCCCATATTGCGAAAAAGGATATGGGTCTCAAAGGTACAGTTGTAATGGGGGTTGTGCAGGGCGATGTTCATGACATTGGCAAAAACATTGTTAAGATGATGTTTGATGTGGCCGGGTTTGATGTTCATGACCTTGGTCGGGATGTTCCACTGGAAAAATTTGTTGCAGAACAATTGGAGACCGATTCCGAACTGGTTTGTCTTTCTGCCATGATGACTACAACTATGGTAGGGATGAAAGACGTCATAGCCAGAATTAAGGAGAAAAACCCTAACTGTAAGATTATGATAGGTGGCGCTCCAGTCTCCGAAGACCTTGCCGATAAATGGGGAGCTGACGGTTTTGCTAAAGATGCCAACAACGCGTTGAAAGAAGCGCTGCAAATGGTGGCTTCTTTAAAAGATATGAAAAAAAGCTAACGCACAATAAGTATGGTCAGAGGTGAACAGAATGTCAACATCAGAAGTTAGGCTTGCCGTAGTTCACAGCGGAGATCCCAACTGAAGACCGTGTGAAATGGCGCTGGAAGCTGCCAAAAAAATCAAAGAGAAATTTGGTGAACTAATCTTCCTCGAAGAATATCTGACTGATTCGGATGAGGGCAGAGCATTTAATGTTACGACATCTTCAAATATTTTCGTCAATGGTCAACTTGTGGCTATGGGTATATGGCTGGATCAGGACAAGTTCACCAAGTACATTCAGGAAATCGTTGGCGAAACCAAACAAATAAAAAAAGATGTGGTCAGGCATGCAGGCTATGATGTGGTTATTATCGGCGGCGGACCTGCCGGATTAACTGCGGGAATCTATTGTGCCCGGGCCAGACTCAAAACCGTATTGTTAGACGGGGCCGGTCTTGGCGGACAGGTTATGACCACTGACAACATCGAAAATTATCCGGGATTTGTGGGTGCTGGCAGCGGGGAGCTAATTAAAAATATGGAAGGGCAGGCCAGAAGGTTCGGGCTGGAAATACAAACATTCAAAAGGGTTAACCAAATACAGTTAACCGGATCGGACAAAGAAGTTCGTGCCGGTGATGAAATCTATTCAGCCAAGGCTGTAATTCTAGCCACCGGACTCAAGACTGCTGAACTGGGTATTCCCAGGGAAACGGAACTCAGGGGTCAAGGGGTATCTTACTGTGCAGTCTGTGATGCCAATTACTTTATTGGTAAAAGAGTTGCCGTTGTTGGCGGAGGGGATACCGCAGTTGAGGAAGCCCTTTATTTGTCCAAGTTTGCTTCTCAGGTTTATTTAATCCACAGGCGCAATGAGCTGCGCGCAGCTAAAATACTCCAGGAGACAGCCTTTCAAAACGAAAAGATCAGCTTTTTACTCAGTCACATTATCCAAGGCTTGGTTGGCAGCAACTTCCTTGAAGGGGTTAAGGTGCAGAATTTAGAAACAGGAGACACCTCCCGACTTGAGGTGGATGGTCTGTTTATTGCAATAGGCTCTCGGCCTCACACCTCCTTTTTGAAGGATATTGTTGCTTTGGACGAGCATGGGCACGTGATAGTTAATGATAAAATGCAAACTTCGGTTCCCGGTATTTATGCTGCAGGAGATATAAGGGTTACGCCCCTCAGACAGGTATCCACGGCAGTTGGAGACGGAGCAATCGCTGCCATTTCCGCTGAAAGGTACATAACCGAAAACAGAAAGGAGGAGTAGTATGGCTGCAGAGATAAAAATGACCAAACTCCAGATTATTGCCAATACCGGCAACTGAATACCTATTATCAAGCTGGCCCTGTTAGGGGCAGAAGGTGTTGATAACGCAGAAGTTGACATGCAATTTGCTACTATCTGGCATGACCCGGAAAAGGTAACCGTTGAAAAGTTAGTAGATATAGTTACTAGAGCGGGAAAAGATTGTTTTCCGGTGGCGTAAGCCGACATTAAAGCAACAATGATTAAATATTACGGGGATAAACCAAAAAGGAGGGTAATTATGAAAATTCCAGAAGACAGAATGACTCCTAAGGAAAGAATTGGTTCATTACTGCAGGGCAAACCAATTGACCGTGTGCCTTGCGTTCCGGTAATCTTGAATGGCTGCTGTACCGCAGCCGGGTATACGGTTAAAGAAATGACTCTCGATGGTGAGAAGTTTGGCAAGGCCAATGTAGCCACTTACAGGAAGTACGGATATGACATGATATGCCTTCTTGATGCTACAGCAACGACCGCTGAAGCCGCCGGAACAAAATTGTGTTACCCCGACAACGCTCCGGCTTATGTTGAAGACCCTTTAATAAAGTCTGTAGATGATGTGAAAAAACTGCGGCCATTAGACCCGACAAAGGATGGAAGGCTTAATAATTACCTGGTAGCAACGGAATATTGTGTTTCTGAAGTTGGCAGCGAAGTATTTGTAGGCACTTTATTTGCCGGACCTTTCACAACTGCAGCTTGCTTGAGAGGTACTGAGACTCTTGTTAGGGACTGTTACAAAAACAAGGATTTGGTGCACCAACTTGTAAGATGGTCTACTGATGTCACCATCGTGTTTTTGGAGGAGGTAATAAAACGGGGTGGTGTTCCGGTCCTTTGTGAACCGGTGGGTACAGGCAGCATCCTTAGTCTGAAAATGTTTACTGAATATATTGAACCCTACTTTAAAGAAATTCATGAATTCATTAAATCTAAAGGTTTACCCGTGTTAGACCATATCTGTGGTGACTGTATGCCTATCCTGGAATCCTGGATGCGAACCGAACCGACAGTTCTAAGTGTTGACAGGGTAGATATTGGTGAAGTATCACAGCGTGTGGGTGACAGAGTAGGAGTTATGGGAAATGTTACTCCTGGTAAAACACTGTTCATGGGTACCCCTGAAAGTGTAGACGCCGAGGTTAAAGAAGTTATGGACAAGGCTGGTAAAAACCCATGCGGCTTTGTATTGGCATCCGGCTGTGAGGTTCCGGTGGGAACACCTCCGGAAAATATTACTGCCATGATGAATGCTGCCAGAAAATACGGGCAGCACCCATTAACTTAGAATAGGGCATCAGATAATTTAAGAAAAGGGGTGCAGGTATGGACAATGAGATTAAAAAAGTCGTTATAAAGATTCCCAGTATGACCTGAACGTCTTGAGCGGCCATGGTCGATGCGGCCCTGGAGGGGTCCGCCGGAGTTAAGAGTTATGAAACCACTCTGGCAAATCAACAAACAGTTGTTAAGTTTGATAAAAGCCAGATTGATGAAGAAACCCTGATGAATAACATCAAAAAATTAACCGGTTATAACAATCTCTATCTAAAAGAGTAATAACTTTTACTGTTTAACAAAAGCTCGGACTGTTGGGTCAAACGGTCCGGGCTTTTGGGTTAAAAGGCTGTTGCCTAAATATATAAATATATTTAGGTGGTACATATTGACAAAACGATACAAAAGATATAATATATCAGTAAACACACATATGGGTGGATATTCATATGAAAGCACATAAATATTTCAATTCGCTGATACTTGAGGTGATTCTTATGATACAGGCAGAAAGTGACATGCTAAAGATGCTTGCCAAATTCATGAAGACAATTGGTGATGCCAACAGATTAAAAATAATTTGGGTGATAGGGAAAGAAGAACGTTCAGTATCGGAGATTATCAACGAAACAGACCTTTCACAAACACTGGTGTCTTTTCATTTGAAAATTTTGCGTGAGTCAGACATTGTTGAGACAAAGCGACTTGGAGCTTTTATCTATTACAGTCTGGGGAACCCTGAATTAATAGACCTTCTTTCTGCTTGTGGGGAATACGTTTATAAAAACACAGGTGAAATAGAACCTGGTTTTGTCTGGCCATTTCCCCTGTGGTTTAATAAAAAATCTTGACAAAGCGAAATCAAGTTATCATAAAAATAATTAAGGAGGGATTTGATATGATGGGTAAAATGTCAGAAATGATGGGGAAGATGGGACCAATGTGTGGACCTATGGGCGGCGGTCCGGCAATGATGAAAAAGGGAATGGCAATGAGGGAACAGGGAATGGCGATGATGCAGGAAATGATGAGCGCAGGTTCAGACCCAATGGAAGTATGCCGGAAAATGTTTGCGGAAGCTTCAAAAGTTGAAAGTAATGCTGAATCAAATGGGAAAAGCAGTGGTGGCTGAGGCTAATTGAGACTGTTTTGGAAAAACAGAAAAGTATTCAATGACATTCTGTGCAAAGGAGGGTAGTAAGATGATGAGAATGATGGGGGAAATGCGCCGGCAGAACTTTGGGATGGGGTTCCAACAGATGGCATCTCCCGCAGCTAAAGCTGCAGAAATTGGCAGCAATGCTACTCCCGAGGTTAGGGCGCTATTTGAAGACTGGGCACAGGAAGTTGAAAAGGAAATACTATCTTTAATCAAAAAGGATAATAAACTTGATTCGGGTGCGATTGCCAAAAAATTGGGAATCAGTGAAGAAAGTGCAGTCTTCTTTATGAATCGAATTGAGCAAAAAGAAACAAGTTAAGGCAGTTTGTATTACCAGATATTGTTTTCCGGGTACTGGCACCACCTCACCTTTTCCAGCATATAATTTAAAGTGATGACTTAAAAAATGAATCGGGGGTGGGGTTATTAAATGGTACCGGAACTTGCGGTGCTAGCCGCTTTTTCGTTTATTAAAGGGTTGTTGTTACTGGTCTCCTACATCACCAACAACACTTTTCCACAGCCCTTAAGTGAGGAAGAGGAGTCAAAGTATCTTGACCTGTTGGCAGAGGGTGATGAGCATGCGCGGAATGTCCTGACAGAGCGTAACCTGCGTCTGGTGGCACATATCGTCAAAAAGTTTGACAGCACAGGGGAGGACAATGATGACCTGATATCCATCGGTACCATAGGCCTGATTAAGGCCATAAACACCTACGACAAGGGCAAGGGAACCCGTCTGGCAACTTATGCTGCGCGGTGTATTGAAAATGAAATCCTAATGCATTTGAGAGCCATTAAGAAAAACCGCGTTGAGGTCTCACTCTATGATTCCATAGGAGTTGACAAGGAAGGCAATGAAATTAGTCTGATTGATGTACTGGGCACTGACGCGGAAGTTGTGACAGACCTTGTTGAAAGTAACTTTGAACAGCAGAGATTGATTGAAAAGGTATTGCGGCTGAACAAGAGAGAAAAAAATGTACTGCAGCTGCGGTTCGGACTGTTTAACGGCATCAAGAAGACGCAGAAGGAAATCGCCCGGAAACTGGGTATTTCCAGGTCTTATGTAAGCAGAATAGAGAAAAGGGCTTTGAACAAGCTGACAAAAGAATTTAAGGCTGAAGGGTATTAGAAAAGGTTGACAAAACGAAACAACGTAATATAATATGATATGGTTCACTAGAAGATGAAGGTAAGGTGATGAGAAATGAACCATTTTGTGATGGATGCTTTTAACGGATATCGTTCCCGGCTTGATGACATTACCCTGGTTCATGAGTTCCTGGAGGAAATGCCCGTAAAACTGGGATTGAAAACCGCTATGCCTCCCTTCATCCTGCCTTACTATAATGGTGTTATTCCGGAAGACTGCGGGATCAGCGCTTTTGTTTTTCTGGCAGGGGGTCACTTTACTATCCACACATTTTCCTTCCGTGAAGCCTATTATGTGGATATGGTTTCTGTTGAACCATTTGATGCTGAGAAACTGGAACGGATAATCAGGGAAACCTTTCCTGCTGAGAGAACGTCTTCTTATCTGCTGGAGAGGGAGAGAACTGAGAGTTACCCTGAGACTATTGAAGTTAACGAGGAATTGGATTTCGGACCACATCTTTTTCTTGATTTCGAGGACTATAATGGGCCCAAAACCATGGATCAGTTGTTTAGTGTCTTTGATACCCTTCCCTTCGAAATTGGGATGACTCCAATCATGCGCCCATATGTGACCCGGAATTTTGTGGAGGGCGAACCTGTTACCTCAATAATGACTATGATTGCAGAGAGCCATATCAGTCTTCATTATTTTGAGAAGACGGGAAGGGCATATCTGGATCTTTTTTCCTGCCGGTTCTTTGATTATGAAGAAGTAATTGGAAAGCTAAAGCAGGTTTTTCATAGTAATGTTGTTAATGAAACACTTATTTCACGAGGCAGTAAGTATCATCAGTTCAAGAAGGTTGCTGCTCCTCAGGCTTGGGATGCGGGGTCCTGGGTGAGAAATGTTTACCGGCGCCAATCGGCCCAATAATAATTTGAAAAGCCAACTGAAGGCATTCGCGCAATACGGAGTGACATTTGATAAAAATCAGAGTCACTCTTTTTGGTGCGCCCAAGCATGGGCGCAGTCTAACTCATGTTTACCAATGTGACAAGATTCAACACGGAATGAGGCTTATAATCGACAAAAAATTGACGATTTACAATAATACGAATGATATAATGTAATCTAATTAGTTTTCTGGATAAAAAGGCAGGGTTACTACATAGTGTTTATAAAGTCAGTGCCGCTAAAAGACAATTGTGAGCCCGAAGTTAAGAGAATCTTGCTTATGAGTGGAATTACAGTGGGCGTTTCACTAATACTTACTATTGTGCTTTGGTCAGGGTTTTGGCAGGCTAATCGCGCAATTTGCCATGCTACTGTGGAAATATCATGTGTGCTAGTCTCATCAGCCTTATTTTGCGCTATGTGGTATACCTATGAGAGAAACTCAGCAACCCTCAATATAATGGGCTTAGGTTTTCTGGTGGTCACTGTTTTGGAAATAATGCATCTTATCTATACCCCGGAACTGGGGATGCAGCCAAAAAATTATGCAGACCTGGGGACAAGGTACTGGCTTGTTTCAAGGGCAGTTCAGGCTGTTATCATCTTTGCGGTTATATTGGTGCCCTGCAAAATCAGGTTTAACAAGTGGCTTGGCCTGGGGTTGGCATTGATGGCATCATTTTTATTGTCGTCTGTGACACGGCATTTGCCATCAATAATGCCGGTACTATATGTTAATGGGCAGGGCGCTACTTTTACAAAGTTCTGTTTTAACCTGGCATTGATTACTGTTTCACTGCTGACCTTGGTATTACTGAAGAAAAGACCCTCTGTAAAAGATGTTCTGACATATAAGTATATTTGTCTGGCCTTGATTATTGTCATTCTGTCAGACCTGTCACTGGCTTTCTGTAGTGATAAGCTGGGATTTCTCCGTGTGTTTGGGCATGTTACTAAAACCTTCTATTTTTATTATTTATTTAAGGGTATAGTGGTAAGTGCGGTAACTTATCCCTACAAAAAAATGGAAACAGCCAATACTTACATGTCAAAAATCCTCAACGGCCTTCCACTGGGATTGTTGACCTTTGACTCGGACGACTGCATTACCTTTGCTAATATCAAGGCCCGGGAACTATTTGGATACCATTCTGATGAAGTTAAACAGTCGGAAGAGTTAAAGGAGTCATTTGTCAATGGGTTTTCTGCTGATAACCCTTTATTAATGCCGGTCCGGGATGGAAACCCGGAACAGCGGGATAAAGCAAAAAGCAGAATGGTTAAGACAAAAAACAGGCAGGGAGCGGAGATTAACTTAAGAGTCTCCCAGTTGGCTCTGGGAGATGAAAGTTATATGCTGTTGGTAACCGATATCAAGAAGGAACAGGAACTGGAAAGTATACAGCTGCAAACCCAGACGGTTTTGGACTCAGTGACCAATTTGGTTTTGCTGATTGACAAAAACAAAAAGATTATCCGCTGTAATAAAGCATTCTTGGGAATAAGCCAAGTGTCGGAAGAAGATATTCTGGGAATGACACTAACGGAAGCCGCCGCCTTAGTGGGATGCAGTTGGAGAAACACGCCGTCTGAAGATTCGCTGGAAGACAGGCTGGGGAAAGCATTTGAGATCACCTTGGTCACCTCTTTGGGCCAAAAGAAGGAAATTGTCTTTGATTTTTCACCTGTATATAATGTTGAAACAGAATTAATCGGGTATGTATGTATGGGGGTTGATGTAACCAAGATAAAGGCTGAGCAGCAGAGACTGCAGCATCAGGAGAAACTGGCTGTGCTTGGGCAGATGGCTGCAGGCATAGTCCACGAAATCAAGAATCCCCTGACTGCAATTAAGGGTTTCAGTCAAATCATTAAAGCCCAGACAATGGATGAACGGTTAAAAAGCTATGTGAACATAATTGAGACTGAGGCCAATGGCGTCAATCAGGTGGTCAGCGATTTTCTCACTTTTGCCAAACCACGTCCGCCGGTGCTGAAAGCGGCGTCTGTTAATAGTATAATTGCTTCATTGTGTCTCATCATCGAAAGCCAGTTGTTTATTAAAAACATTGCATTTAAAAAGGACATTTGCCAGTCAGACATGCCGGTCCTGGCTGATGAGGACCAATTGAAACAGGTTATCTTAAATATGGTTAAAAACGCTATTGATGCAACTGCAGATACCGCTGAACCTGTGGTGTTGTTGAGCACCAGATACGATCAATTAAAAGGTGAGATGGTAATTATACTTAGTGATAATGGTAAGGGAATGGCTCCAAATGAAATTTCCCGGGTAGGCACGCCCTTTTATACAACAAAAGATGCCGGAACGGGGTTGGGTTTAAGCGTATGTTTGCAAATTATCAAACAGCATGGCGGGAGAATTGACATTGAGGCTGAAAAAGGCAGGGGGGCAACATTCAGTATCATTTTGCCCTGTATTGACGGTGTTGACAAAAGGCAGGCTTGACCCTGCTTTTTTTTTATTTTAAACGCCAAATAGCGGTCACCTTTTGATAAAAATAAGAAGGGAACACCGGCAGTTTGTCGAATTATGGATAAACCGGGTATGAGCATCTCAGCTTATACTTATCAGGAAAAGGGAGAGGCGCCTATATGGGAAAAAATGAGTCATCCAGAGTCAGACGCGGTTTTGCTGCAGTACTTACAATCATGCTGCTGCTGCTTTCCTGTTTTTCTCCGGGTATTCCATATTCTGTGGCAAACTCAGGAATTGCGCGGATTGCTGCCGGTTATAACCATACCGTTGTCCTGAAAAATGACGGCACAGTCTGGGCCTGGGGCAGCAACATGTACGGCCAGCTGGGAAACGGAACGACAACCGACAGTGCGGAACCTGTCATGGTTAAGGGCCTAAGCGGGGCAACTGCACTGACTGCAGGTTATTATCACGCGGCAGCTATTAAGAATGACGGCACAGTCTGGGCCTGGGGCAGCAACATGTACGGCCAGTTGGGAAACGGAACGACAAACAACAGCCCGGTACCTGTAAAGGTGATGAACCTGACCGGTGTAAGAGTCATTTCGCGGGGCGGAAGTCATACAATTGCCCTGAAAAACGACGGTACTGTTTGGGCCTGGGGCAGTAACGAATGCGGTCAGCTAGGGGACGGGACAACTACTAACAGTCTGGTACCGGTAATGGTTGAGGGCCTTGCAGGAATCGTGGATGTTGCCGGAGGGGCTTATCATACGGCTGCCTTAAAGTCGGATGGCACTGTCTGGACCTGGGGCAGCAACCGGATGGGACAGCTCGGAGACGGCACGACGGCAGACAGTCCGGTCCCGGTGATGGTTAGCGGGCTGTCAGGGGTAACTTCACTGGCATCAGGCGAACATCATGCAGTTGCCCTAAAGAGTGACGGTACAGTCTGGTCCTGGGGGGCTAACAGTACCGGTCAGCTTGGTGATGGAACAATGGCAAACAGCGCTTTGCCGGTCAGGGTTTCCGGTTTAAGCGGGGTATCGGAAATAAATGCCGGGTACGCCTATTCTATGGCCCTAACGGGGGAAGGCGATGTCTGGTGCTGGGGAGCCAACACCCAGGGACAATTGGGGAACAGTACCACAGGCAGCAGCTCTGTTCCTGTTAAAATACCCGGCTTATCAGGGATAATATCGGTTGCCGGTGGACAGAACCATACTATAGCCCTTCAGAGCGACGGCAGCTTTTGGCAGTGGGGACTGACACAGCCAGGCCGGCAAAATGATGGGTCAGCAGTAGTAAGTTCACCCCAAAAAATGACTTCAATTTCAGCTGGGGGAGTTGTGGAGGATACCGGACAAAATGATACCGGTACTGAAATTGATGAATTCCCTGAAGAGATTGATGACAGCCCCCAATATGAGGGCGGCAGCACTGTAATCCCTGTCCCGGAACAGGCGGAGAGGGCAGCTGCTATCAGTTTTGTTGATTCCTCAGGAGGGTCAGGACTGATTAAGGTTGACAGCGCCACTCTCAATGAGTTTTTATCCCTTACGGACCCGGCAGTAAATGTTTATGTAATTCAGGTGCACAGTACCAGCCAGAGTATTACCACGGAAATTCCCGCAGATGTTATCGCCGCTTTGCGCCAAAGTAAACCTGCGGCCGTTTTGCGGGTAGTTGTTCCGGCCGGTTCTTATGACCTGCCTGTGTCAGTGGTGAATGTTGGTGACTTATCAGACAAGCTGGGGGCGCCTCCGGAAGCTTTCCGAATTGCTGTAACTATCAGCGCCGCCGGGGAAGCAATAGCAGCACAAATAAGGGCGGAGATAACCCGGCAGGGGTTTGCGATGACAGCTGTTCCTGTGGAATTCCGGACAGGGGTGGTGGCTGACAATGGGCAGAGACTGGAGCTCAACATTTTTGACAGCTATATCGAACATTTTCTGAAGATGGGATACAGTGTTAATCCAAGCATTTCCGGGGCCGTCTGCTATAATACCGCAGCTAAAGTATTTTACCCCGTTCCGGCGGTTTTTGGGGCCGATGGGGATAACCCGGGTGTGGTTATCAAACACCGGGCCAATGGTTGGTATACTGTGGTCACAGGTCAAAGAACCTATACCGACATTAGGGGTCACTGGGCCAGGGGAGACATTGAAAGACTGGCTTCCCGGCTCATTGTAACCGGAAAAGACAGTCGGAACTTTGATCCCGGAGGCAAGGTTACCCGTGCCGAATTTGCCGCACTTCTGGTTCGCGCTCTGGGAGTTTCAGAAATTGCCCGAGAAGGGGAATTCAGCGATGTTTCCGGTCAGTGGTTTACCGGAGCGGTAAACAGCGCTGCTGCCGCAGGTTTGATACAAGGTTATCAGGACGGGACATTCCGGCCGTATCAGGAAATAACCCGAGAGGAAATGGCCGTAATGGTTTCCCGGGCCATTCAATTTGCCGGCTATCCTGCGGTATCCGGTGATTCAGATGATGAAATCCTATCTTTTACTGACCGGGACTCTGTAAGCAGTTGGGCACGGTCTGCTGTTTCCGCAGCTGCCCAGGCGCAGATAATCAAAGGCAGTCTGAGCGGGGAGTTTAATCCTGATTTCCATGCAACCCGTGCCGAAGCGGCGGCTATGCTGATACGGACCATGGTATATGTAAGATTCCAGTGAGCAGCTGAGTTTGGCGAGTAGTAATAAGAAGGAGGTTTGTCATGATAGGTGCAATTTTGTTGATGGCTCTGTTTATTGCGGGTTTTGCGGGAATACTCATTTACGGCGAAAAACAGGGGGACAACCGGGTGGAAACAGTTCGGATGATTACCTTTCTTTCATTGGGGACGATAGTTATTATTGGGGTGATAATGGGAATTATGATGATCAACAATTTCAAGTAAGCCTGCCGGAAATTAACAAGAGGAGAAGTAGGGAAAACATCAAAAATGTAAGTGAATGGTGTGAGTATATATTTATGGTTGTCTAAAGGGAGATGAAGCAGTTGCAGAAAAAGGTATTTGGCATCATCACTACATTATTGATGGCTGTTCTTGTTATTTCCTTTGTTTTTTATGGTGATTTTCGGGCTTCGGGTATTATCAAAGGACTTGGATTTGCACAAGAGGACACTGCTCCAGAGGACACTGCTCAAAAGGACAGCGCCCCAAAGGACAAGCCTTCAGGCAGTGAAAGCGAAGGAACTCCAAAGGAATCCGGTGGTGACGACCGGAATGACCAGAAGCCGACGGAACCGGAGGAACCCGGGGACCCCCCTGGCGGGATAATTGATGACGAACCCCTTGGCAAGACTTATAGCTGGTGGTATAAAAAGAACATGGACCACCGGCAGCCGGAGACTGACCCCTATTTTATCAGGGAACTTGAAAACAGGGGTTATTATGTCGGAAACGTATCCCAAAAGAGGGTATATCTTACCTTTGATGAAGGCTATGAAAATGGGTATACTGCTGACATCCTGGATATTTTAAAGGAAAACGATGTACAGGCAGCGTTTTTTGTAACAGGAAAATATATTGACAAGGAGCCTGAACTGGTAAAGAGAATGGTTGCTGAGGGACATATAGTTGGGAATCATACCGAAAACCATCCAAGTATGCCGGCAATTTCCAATACAGAAATCAAGCAGGAAATTGAAACAGTAAGTAATAAGTTCAGGGCACTTACCGGAAAATCCATGTCTTACCTCAGGCCTCCCAAAGGAGAGTTCAATTCCCGGACTTTGAGGGTCAGCAGGCAGTTAGGTTACC
Organism: Phosphitispora fastidiosa; assembly: GCF_019008365.1. Classification (NCBI taxonomy): domain Bacteria; kingdom Bacillati; phylum Bacillota; class Clostridia; order Eubacteriales; family Peptococcaceae; genus Phosphitispora; species Phosphitispora fastidiosa. The sequence continues at coordinate 107,451 of NZ_JAHHUL010000016.1, forward strand.
AAACAATATTTTGGAGTGTGGCTTTCAGGGACTGGGATGTGAATAATCAACCAGGAAAAGAAATCTCATATCAAAGTGTGATGGACAATGTGCATAATGGGGCCCTAATCTTGCTGCACGCAGTATCGGAGTCCAATAGGGATGCACTTGAC